>NZ_JBHWIE010000010.1:28510-85938 GCF_042732085.1 Actinosynnema sp. NPDC059797 | reverse complement strand
TGGGGGGGCCTCCCCCCGGCGCGGGGGCGGGCGGGGTGCCGCGCCGCCCCCGGGACCGCGGGGCTCAGGGGATGCAGGGACCCGAGAGCACCTCGACCACGGGGTTGCCGGTGGTGTCGCTCAGCCAGGTGTCGCTGTGGGGCGCGGTGCAGTCGTACTCCCACTGGGCGCCGGGGTACGCGTACCACCGGATGATCTTGGCGCCGCTGGTGCAGTTGCCCCAGTACCAGCCCCAGAACTCCTTGTGGAGCCCGCAGATCACCTGGGCGCCCACCTCGCCCGCGGCCGGTTCGACCGCCCGTGCCCCCGCGGCCCCCGCAGTCCCCGCGGCCTGCGCGGTCTGCGCGCCGAACGTCGTGGCGAGCACTGCGGCGGCCACGACGGTCGAGCGCGCGATGAACGATGTCACGGACTTCATTTGTCCCCCTCGAATTCCTCGTGGAATGCGACCGGTGTCGTCGCAGGAGTCAATCCGTCCGCTCGTCCGGCGGATGTCCGCCAATCGGGTGGGGGTTGGTCAATGCGCTGGGTAACGCACCGAACAATGCCCTGACCAGCGAAAAGCCGGGACCGCTCGACTCTTCGGGGCGGTCCCGGCTTTTCGGGGTGCTCGCTCGGCGGGCATTTCGCTCGCCCGGCGGGCGTTTCCTACTCGATGACGGTGGCGGTCTTGATGTCGACCGGCGTGTTGGGCTTGCCGTCGCCCTGGCCACTGGCCGTGCCGGCCTTGGCGACCTCGTCGACCTTCTTCAGGCCCTCTTCGTCCACCGTGCCGAACACCGTGTACTTCGGCTCCAGGTTCTGGCCGTCGCCGTAGACGATGAAGAACTGGCTGCCGTTCGTGTCGGGACCGGAGTTCGCCATGGCCAGCAGGCCGCGGCCGTAGGTCAGCTCCGGCCAGACCTCGTCCTTGAAGCTGTAGCCGGGACCGCCGCTGCCGCTGCCGCTCGGGTCGCCGCACTGGAGGACCTGGATGCCCGAGGTCGTCAGGCGGTGGCAGGTGGTGTCGTTGAAGTAGCCCTGCTTCGCCAGGTTGACGAAGCTGTTCACCGCGCACGGCGCCAGCGAGCGGTCGAGGGTCAGCTTGATGTCGCCGACCGACGTGCCGAGCGTCGCGCCGATGGTGCCCTCGGCGGGGACCTGTCCCGCAGCGGGAGGCTGGGCCTCCTTGCTCGCCGGCTGGTCGCCGGCCGGGTACTCGCACGCCACCTGCGCCCCGAGGGGCGTCGGGCGCTTGACCGCCGGGTGCAGCTCGTTCGGGATGGACGCCGGGGCGTCGTTCGCGGCCGACGGCGGGGTCGAGGCGGCCGCGTCGGTGCCGGAGTCGTCACCCTTGTTCACGAAGGCCAGGAAGTAGATCCCGCCCGCGACCACGACCACGGCCGCGACGGTGCCGATGATGGCGAATCGCCGGCGCTGCTTCGCGCGCTCCGCCCTGCGGGCGAGCTGGCGTTCCAGCTTCCGCTTGGCCTGCTCGCGGCGCTGCACGTTCGTCGGCACCTCAAACCTCCCTGGCTTTCCCGTCGACGGCGACGATCGGTGAGCAGTCTAGGGGGCTCGTATATAGCTGGTGTGTGCCGGATAGGCTGGTCGAGGGGTCCAGGGGGATCCGTTGTCGATCCGTTGCCGTTGAGAGGTGCTCCCGTGCTGGTGATCGGGTTCCCAACCGGTGCCCTCCAGGCCAACTGCTACCTGCTGGCCGCGGGCGCGGGCGAGGCCTGCGTCATCGTCGACCCCGGTCAGGGCGCCACCGAGCCGATCGCCGCCGCGCTGCGCGAGCACCGGTTGTCGCCGGTGGCGGTGCTGCTCACCCACGGGCACTTCGACCACTGCTTCTCCGTCGTGCCGGTGTGCGACGGCAACGACGTGCCCGCGTGGGTCCACCCGGACGACCGCGCGATGCTGTCGGACCCGGAGCGGGGCATGGGCGCCCAGTCGCGGGCGATGTTCGGCGGCATGGAGCTGCGCGAGCCCCGCGAGGTGCGCGAGCTGGCCGACGGCGCGGAGCTGGAGCTGGCCGGGTTGCGGCTGGCCGTCGACCACTCGCCGGGCCATACCGGCGGGTCGGTGATGTTCCGCACCGGCACGGAGGAGGGCGGGCGGCTCGTGCTGTCCGGCGACACCCTCTTCGCCGGTTCGATCGGGCGCACCGACCTGCCGGGCGGTGACCACCGCGCGATGCTGACGTCGCTGCGCACGAAGGTGCTGGCGATGCCCGACGACACGGTGGTGCTGCCCGGCCACGGGCCGACGACGACCATCGGCCGCGAGCGCGCCGGCAACCCGTTCCTGGTGGACCTGGGTGCCGAGGACGCGCCGGCCGCACCTCGCAGAGGACTGTAGTGAGCGCTTTTTCCGCACCCAAGGGCGTGCCCGACTACCTCCCGCCGGACTCCGCCGCGTTCACGGCGGCGCGGGACGCGCTGGTCGGGGCCGCCCGGCTGGCCGGGTACGGCCACGTCGAGCTGCCCGTGTTCGAGGACACCGAGCTGTTCTCGCGCGGCGTCGGCGAGTCGACCGACGTGGTCACCAAGGAGATGTACACGTTCACCGACCGCGGCGGCCGGTCGCTCACGCTGCGGCCCGAGGGCACGGCGGGCGTCATGCGCGCGGTCGTCGAGCACGGCCTCGACCGGGGCCAGCTGCCGGTGAAGCTGGTGTACGCGGGCCAGTTCTTCCGGGCCGAGCAGCCGCAGCGGGGCCGCCACCGGCAGTTCCACCAGGTGGGGGTCGAGGCGGTGGGCGTCGACGACCCGGCGCTGGACGCCGAGGTCATCGCGGTGGCCGACGCCGGGTTCCGGGCGGTCGGGCTCACCGGGTTCCGGCTGGAGCTGACGTCGCTGGGCGACGCGACCTGCCGGCCCCGGTACCGGGAGGAGCTGGCCGGTTTCCTGGCGAAGCTGCCGCTGGACGAGGAGACGCGGCGGCGCGCGGAGGTCAACCCGCTGCGGGTGCTGGACGACAAGCGGCCCGAGGTGCGGGAGCTGCTGGTCGACGCGCCGCTGCTGGTCGACCACCTGTCCGCCGAGGCGGCGGCGCACCACGAGCGGGTCAAGGGCCACCTCGCGGACCTCGGGGTGGCGTTCGTGGAGAACCCGCGGCTGGTGCGCGGCCTCGACTACTACACCAGGACGACGTTCGAGTTCGTGCACGACGAGCTGGGCGCGCAGTCCGGCATCGGCGGCGGCGGGCGCTACGACGGGTTGATGGAGCAGTTGGGCGGTCGGCCGCTGTCCGGCGTCGGGTTCGGGCTGGGCGTGGACCGGGTGCTGCTGGCGTGCGAGGCCGAGGGCGTGACGCCCGGGGACGCCACGCGCTGCGACGTGTACGGGGTGCCCCTGGGCGAGGCGGCGAAGTCGCGGCTGGTCGCGCTGTCCGCGCCGCTGCGGGCGGCCGGCGTGCGGTTCGACCTGTCCTACGGCGACCGGGGCCTCAAGGGCGCGATGAAGGGCGCGGACCGGTCGGGTGCGAGGTTCGCGCTGGTGCTGGGCGAGCGCGACCTCGAGGCCGGGGTCGCGCAGGTCAAGGAGTTGGCGTCGGGCGACCAGCGCCCGGTGCCGTTGGCGGACGTGGTGACGTCGGTGCTGGAGGCGTTGGGCCGGTGAGCGAGCGGATCCCCTTGGACCTGCTGGACCCGAAAGCGGTGCGCAAGCGCGCCCGGACGGTCGCGATCGGCGCGCTGATCGTCGCCGCCGCGTTCGGCGGGTTGCTGGGGCTGCTCGCCGGGCGGACGGCGGGGTTGGTCGCGGCGGCGGTGTTCGCCGTGCCCCTGCTGCTGCTGGCGGTCTCGGAGGCGCGGCGGCGCGTGTGGCTGGAGGGCCACGTGCTGTCGGTCCGCGCCTTCGGGACGCGGTCGGTCGACCTGCGCACCGCCGACCAGCTCGACCTGCTGGTGACCGACATGCGCGGCACGCGGACGGTCGGGCTGCTCGCGCGCGGTGGCGGGAAGGCGATCAACCTGGCGCTGGCCCTCTACGCCGGCACGGGCGGGCGCGAGCAGGGCGTCCTGCCGCTGCGCCGGCTGGCCGACGTGCTGGCCGGGCGGGGCGACGCGCCGGGGCTGGTGTTCTCCGAGCTGCTGGTGGCGCAGCTGCGGGCGGAGGCGCGCGGGCTGGCGGCGGCCGACCGGCCGCTGTACAGGCTGGGGTCGATGGCGCCGTCGGGCCGGCTGGCGCAGAAGCTGAACCCGGACGCGATCTCGCGGTTCGTCTCGACGCTGGACTGACGGCGCGTCAGTCGGCCGACAGGCCCCACGTGCCCTTCGGCGGCGGCGGTGACGGGGTGGCGGTCGCGTCGGTGGTCGGTGGCATGCCGCCGATGAAGCGGGTCAGCGAGGCGTCGTGCTCGACCCGCCCCGGGAACGGGTCGCCCGCGGTGCGGCGGGTCAGGTCGGCCACCGGCAGCTCCGCGTGCGAGCCCACCAGGACGAAGTTGCCGAAGCGGCGCCCGCGGAACACGGTCGGCTCGGCCAGCACGCAGACGTGCGGGAAGACGGCGCGCACGGTGGCCGCCTGCGACTTGGCGAACGCCAGGCCGCCGCCGTCGCCGATGTTGGCCGCGTAGACGCCTCCCGGGCGCAGGGCGCGGGCCGCCTGTGCCACGAACTCGACCGAGGTCAGGTGGGCGGGGGTGCGCGCGCCCGCGAACACGTCGGTCACCACCAGGTCGAAGGTCGCCTCCGGCGCCCTGACCAGCACGGCGCGCGCGTCGCCGGTGCGGATGCGCAGCCGCCAGTTGCGGTCCAGCGGGAGGACGCCGCGGACCAGGGAGACCAGCGCCGCGTCGATCTCGACCACCTGCTGGCTGGAGCGCGGTCGGGTGGTGGCGATGTAGCGGGGCAGGGTGAGGGCGCCGCCGCCCAGGTGGAGGGCGCGCACGGGGGCGCCGGGGTCGGCCACCAGGTCGGCCACGTGGCCCAGGCGGCGCACGTACTCGAACTCCAGGTGGGTCGGGTCGTCCAGGTCGACGTGGGACTGGGGCGTGCCGTTCAGGCGCAGCGTCCACGCCCGGGGGACGTCCGGGTCGGGGACGAGTTCCGCGATGCCCGAGTCGACCTCCCTGCTGATCGTCTCGTCGGCCTTCCGGATGCGTCCCACGCCGGACAACCTATCCCGGCGGCGCCGGTGATCGCCGGGGGCGTCGCCAAGGGCCCTTCGCCGGGTCGTAGCCGGTGCGCAGGTCGCCGGCCACCCGGTGGCGGCGCAGGTCGGGTTCGCGGTAGGGCGTGGGCTCCTCCCGCCCCTCCCGCTCCTCCGGTTCTTCCGGGGCGGCCTCGTCGGGCACGGGCTCGCGGCCCGCCACGAACGCGGCCAGCGCGGTGGTGATCGGCACCGCCGCCACCAGGCCGATGCTGCCCACCAGCGTCCGCACGACCTCCTGCGCCACGTCCTGCGCGGTCAGGATCTCGCCGAGGCTGCGCCCCGAGATCGAGAACGCCAGCAGCAGCGGCAGCGCCGTGCCCGCGTAGGCCATCACCAGGGTGTTCACCACCGACGACAGGTGGTCGCGGCCGATCCGGGACCCGGCCGCGTACAGCTCGCGGAACCCCAGGGCCGGGTTGGCCCGCCGCAGCTCCCACACCGCGCTGGTCTGCGTCACGGTCACGTCGTCCAGCACGCCCAGCGCGCCGATGATCGTGCCCGCCAGCAGCAGCCCGCGCGCGTCGATGCCGTGCCCGAGCAGCGCCACGAGGCTCGCGGTGTCCTGGTCGAGGCCGGTGAGCTTGGCGAACGCCGAGAACACCGCGCCGAGCACGCCGATCAGCGCCAGGCTCGCCAGCGTGCCCAGCACGGCCGTCGACGTGCGCGCGGACACCCCGTGCGTCAGGTACAGCACCACGAACATGATCAGCCCCGCGCCGACCACGGCCACCAGCGGCGGGCTCTCGCCGGCCAGGATCGCGGGCAGCACGAACACCACCAGCACCACCAGGCTCAGCGCCAGCGCGCCCAGCGCGGCCAGCCCCCGCCACCGGCCCAGCAGCAGCACCGCCGCCGCGAACAGCAGCCCCAGCAGCAGCAGCGGCACGCCGCGCTGGAAGTCGGCCAGCTGGTAGGACGAGCTGTCGTACGGGTCGCCGCCGCCGTAGGACAGCACCACCGCGTCGCCGACCGCGAAGCTCGGCGTGCCCGGCTGGTCGGGCACGGGGATCCGCATGTCCCGGCCCGCCGCCGCGCCGTCGGTCATCCGCACGGTGACCAGCACGCACCCGGACGCGCCCGGCTGGTCGGCGTCGGGGCCGCAGCCGCCCGCCGCCACCGCGGTCACGTCGCCGAGCACCGGGACCTGGGCGATGCCCGCCTCCGCGCCCGTGGCCTGCTCGTGCCCGAACGGGTACAGCACGACCGCGCCGACCGCCGTGGCCAGCACCAGCGGCAGCAGCAGGACCAGCAGCAGCGTGCGAACGCGTCGCGAGGCGGGTTCGACGGGCCCGCCGTGCCCGTGGCCGTGGCCGTGCGCGGCGATGAGGTCCTTGGCGTGCACGGCGCACATACTGCCCGAACTCCTCCCGGTGTCCGCATTCCGGACGGTTCAGTGCGGATTTCGTGTCGAACGCTTCAGTAGCCCCGGCCCTGGTGCGAGGCTCGCGGCGTGACCACGAACTGGACACCCACCCACGGTGAACCCTTCGAACCGGTGCCCTACCGGCCCGCCCGGATGCCCGTCGAGTCGTCCCTGCGCGCGGCCGCCGACCTGCGGGACCGCATGGCGCAGCGCCGCACCGTCCGCATGTTCTCGCCCGACCCCGTGCCGGAGCGGGCGGTGCTCGACGCCATCGCGGTCGCCGCCACCGCGCCCAGCGGCGCCCACCAGCAGCCCTGGACGTTCGTCCTCGTCAAGGACCCCGAGGTGCGCCGCCGCATCCGGGAGGCCGCCGAGCACGAGGAGCGCGTCTCGTACGCGGGCCGCCTCGGCGACGAGTGGCTGGACGCGCTGCGCCCGCTCGGCACCGACGACGTCAAGCCGCACCTGACCGACGCGCCCGCGCTGGTCGTCGTCTTCCAGCAGCGCTACTACCTGGACGGGGACGGCACCAGCCGCAAGCACTACTACGTCGACGAGTCCGTGGGCATCGCGGTCGGCATGCTGCTGACCGCGCTGCACCTGGCCGGGCTCGCCGCGCTCACCCACACCCCCTCGCCGATGAGGTTCCTCGGCGAGGTGCTGGGCCGCCCCCGCAACGAGAAGGCGTTCGCGGTGGTCCCGATCGGCTACCCGGCCGACGACTGCGTGGTGCCCAACCTGGTCCGCAAGTCGCTGGACCAGGTGCTGGTCACCGTCTAGCCCAGCGGGTCGGCGAACCGGAAGTGCCGGGCGACGGCCTCCTCGCAGGCCTCCAGGGCCTGCCGCAGCCGCTGGTCCGGCGATCCCGTGACCAGCCGCCACGGCACGCCCCGCGCCGCCAGGCCCGTCCGGAACAGGTCGGTCATCCACGCGCGCAGGTGCTCGCCGTCCCGCCACCCGTCCTGCTCGAACGGCACGCCCACGTGGTCGGTCAGCAGGTACAGGGCGGGGCGGTGGGCGTCCGGCGCGACGTCCGGGCGCGGCTCGCCCAGGTAGCGGTGGGCCCACGCGGTGGCGGCCCACGCGTCGTTGTCGCACACCAGGACCGGCCCGGACACCGCGGCGTCGGACAGCTCCCGCTGCCGCCGCGCCACGTCCTGGAAGTCCCCGACCGTCCACACCAGACCACCCAGGTCGGCGCCCGGGTCGAACGCGCGGGCGGCGGCGAGCTTGGCCTCGGTGTGCGCGCGGCCGTACTCGGGCACCCAGGGCGCGCCCAGGCGCTCGGCGAGCTGCCGGGACAGCGTGGTCGTGCCGGTGCTCTCGGCCCCGACCACCACGATCCGCGCGCACAGGCCCACGCGGGTCGCCCGCGCCAGGTGGTCCCAGTTCGCCCGCGGGTCCGCCCGCACCGCCGTGCCCGACACCGGGAACGCGGTCCGGTCCGGGTCGACCGGCACGTGCCGCGCGCCCAGGCGCTTGGCCATCTCGTCGCCGTAGCGCTCGCTGGAGAACACCGCGTCCACGGCCGCCGAGGACGGGTCGCCGTCCAGGATGGCGCGCCGGCCGAGCACCGCCCGCGCCACGCCCATGTGCAGCTCCCACACGGCGTCGCTGTCGAAGTCCATCTCGTGGTCGTCGACGTCGCCGAGGACGACCAGGCCGGGCGTGCCCGCGTGCTCGGCGCGCAGCCACGCCACCCGGTCGGCCACCGGGATCGACTCCACGCGGGAGGCCAGCACGGTCACCGTGGTGCGCCTGCTGCGCGCCGCCGCGGCGCGGATGAGGTGGTGGTGCCCGGCGTGGGGCGGGTAGAACTTGCCGAGCACCAGCGCGTGGTCGAAGTCGGTCACGCGGCGACCCGCTCGTCCGCGCGCAGCGCCTTCGTCCAGTTGCGCAGGCCCAGCACGCACAGGGCCATGAAGCCGAGGTAGAGGATCGCGGTCAGCCACAGGTCCTTGTAGATGTACAACGGGACGTAGAGCACGTCCACGGCGATCCAGAGCCACCAGCACTCGACCTTCTTGCGGGTCTGGCCCCACGTCGCCAGCAGCGAGAGCACGGTCGTCACCGAGTCCGCCCACGGCACCGTGGAGGGGGTGAACGTGGTGAGCACCCACACCAGCAGCAGGGTGCCCGCGACGCCCGCCGCCAGCAGCGACCACCACTGCGCGCGGGTGGTCCGGCCGACCGGCAGCGCCGAGTGGTCCGCGCCGCCGCGCAGCCACGCCCACCACCCGTACAGGGCGAGTGCGATGTAGACGACCTGGAGGCCGGAGTCCGCGTACAGCTCGGAGGTCGCGAACAGCACCACGAAGGCGAGGTTGTTGAGGATGCCGATCGGCCAGTTCAGCGGGTTCTGCCGCGCCACGAGCCACACGCAGAGCGCGCCGGTGACGAAGCCGGCCACCTCGCCCCAGGTGGTGTCGACGCCGGCGAACGTGACGGCCGGCGTCCGGAAGGGCCAGAGGATGAAGTCCAGCAGGGACAAGGGAACTCCGTTTGACCGTTGTTCGAACGCGTGTTCGAATGGGGGTATGAGGTGGGACGGGCAGAAGGACGGGGCGGACCGGCAGCAGGTCCTGCCGGGGTTGCCGGGACTGGTCCGCAGCGTACGAACCCCGGACTTCGCCGACGTCGTGTTCCACGAGGTGAACGCCAAATCGGTGCTCAACAAGGTACCCGGCGGAGACCTGCCGTTCTCCTGGACGGTCAACCCGTACCGCGGCTGCACGCACGCCTGCACCTACTGCCTGTCGGGTGACACGCCGGTGCTGCTGGCCGACGGCCGCACCAAGCCCATCGCCGAGCTGTCGGTGGGGGAGGAGGTGTTCGGCACGCGCGAGGGCCGGTTCGCGGTCACGCGCGTGCGGGCGCACTGGAAGACCACCAGGCCCGCCTACCGGCTGACGCTGGCCGACGGCACGCGGGTCGTGGCGAGCGGCGACCACCGGTTCCTCACCGACGAGGGCTGGCGGCACCTCACGCCGGGCCGGTGCGAGGACGCCGGGTCGCGGCCGCACCTGGTGAAGGGCGCCCGCCTGGTCGGCACGGGCCGGTTCGCCGCGCCGCCCGCGCACCTGCCGGACTACCGGTCGGGCTACCTGTGGGGCGCGGTGCGCGGCGGCCCGCCGCACCACCCGGACGTGCTGGCGCGCGTGCGCGACTTCGCGGGCGGCGTGCCCCGGGACGGCGACCTGCCCGACCCGGCGGGCGAACCGGGTGACGAGTGGTCGAAGGGCTTCCTGGCCGGGCTGTTCGACGCCAGGGGCAGCTCCACCGGCGGCGAGCTGGTGCTGTCCGCTTCGGACGGCGCGGTGTTCGACGCGGCCGTGCGGGCGCTGGGGCGGCTGGGGGTGCCGCACGTGGTCGAGGTGCGCGGCGTGCGCGTGGTCGGCGGGCTGGCCGCGCGGCTGCGGTTCCTGCACCTGATCGACCCGGTGCTCCCGCGCGGCAACGCGGTGGAGGGCCTGGCGGTGCCGGCGACCCCGGGGCTGGAGGTGGTGTCCGTGGAGTCGCTGGGCGCCGCGCGGACCCTGTACGACATCACCACCGGCACGGGCGACTTCGTGGCCAACGGCCTGGTCAGCCACAACTGCTTCGCCCGCAACTCGCACACCTGGCTCGACCTGGACGCCGGCCGGGACTTCGACACCCAGGTGGTGGTGAAGGTCAACGCGGTGGAGGTGCTGACCCGGCAGCTGAGGTCCGGGAGCTGGCGGCGCGAGCCGGTGGCCATGGGCACCAACACCGACCCGTACCAGCGGGCCGAGGGCCGGTACCGGCTGATGCCCGGGATCATCCGGGCGCTGGCAGACTCGGGCACGCCGTTCTCCGTGCTGACCAAGGGCACCGTGCTGGCGCGCGACCTGCCCGTGCTCGCGGCGGCGGCCGAGTCGGTCCGGGTGGGCGTCTCGGTCTCGCTGACCCTGCTCGACCGCGACCTCCAGGCGCGGTTGGAGCCCGGCACGCCCGGCCCGGAGGCCCGGCTGGAGCTGGTGCGGAAGGTCCGGGACGCGGGGCTGCCGTGCTCGGTGTTCGTCGCGCCCGTCCTGCCGGGCCTGACCGACGGCGCGGAGCAGCTGGACGGGCTGCTGGCGCGGATCGCGGCGGCGGGCGCGACCGGGGTGACCGTGCTGCCGCTGCACCTGCGGCCGGGTGCGCGCGAGTGGTTCGCCGCGTGGCTGGTCCGCGAGCGGCCGGACCTGGTGGACCGGTACCGGCGGCTGTACGCGCGGGGTTCCACTGTGGACGCCGGGTACCGGCGGTGGCTCCAGGCCCGCGTCGAGCCGCTGCTGGCGCGGCACGGCTTCGACGGGCGCGGCGGGCGGCCCGGGGCGGGCGACGACGACGACCGGGAGGCGCGCAGGCCGCCGGGGCCGGAGCAGCTGACCCTGCTGTGAGCGGTCCCCACCCGCACCGGGTGGAGACGGCGGTCACGGCCGCGCCACTTCTCCGTACGGCGTACGGTACAATGTACGGCATGAGTGGTGTTCCGGGCAGTGGAGCGGGTTTCGTGCCGACCGACGAGGACGTCGCGGGCGTGCTCGCGTGGTTCGAGGAGTGGGACGCCCTGGCGGTGGCCAAGGACGTCGAGGCGATGGCGGGGATGGCCCTGTTCCCGGTGAACGCGGTCACGGACGGGTCGGCGCAGGCGTGGGACCGGGAGCGGTTCCTGCGGGACATGGAGGCGAACCTCGGCGGCGGCGACGTGAAGATGGAGTCGGTCCGCACGCCGCACTTCGTCAACGCGGACCTGGTGTTCGTGATCACCGACGCGACCATCACCGCCGGGGACTTCTCGCAGGTCGTGCGCTACGGCGACCTGCTGGTCAAGCGCGACGGGAAGTGGCTGTTCCAGACCATGGTCCAGGGCGGGTGGTGACCGAGGTCCTCACCGCGCGGTGACCGACCGGGGGAACCGCAGGACGCCGTCCGGGTCCCAGCGCCGGGCGACCCGGCGCAGCGCGGGCAGGTTGTGCCGGTAGGCGGTCCTCGCCCAGTCCTCCTGGAGGGGGTCGAGGTAGTTGACGTAGGTGCCCGTGCCGACGAGCGGCGCCAGCGCCCGCTGCACCTCGTCGACCTCGCGGGTCACCTCGTCGGCGGGGCGGTCGGCCACCGTGCCGAACACCTCGATCGAGGTGGGCGCGCCCCGGTGCGGGTAGGCCGTGCCGCGCGGGCCGACCCGGTCGATCGCCCCGCCCAGCGCGCCGACGATCAGTAGCGCGCTCCGGCGGCCGTCGAGGGTCCCCGCGACGGCCGCCGGGTCGGTCCACGGGCCGTCCGCGATGCGCGAGGACGCCCGGAAGGCGTTGCGGGGCGGGTGGCCGGCGGTCATGATCCCGACCGCCGTCGGGTAGTCGACCTCGGCGTCCTCCAGGGGCGCCCGCGTGCCGACCGCGTCGATCAGCCGGGCGACCTCGGCGCGCGGCGCGGGCGCCGGGCCCACGGCGCAGCCGGTCACGTCGACCGAGCCGTCCGGCAGGACCACGCACGTGGTCGACAGGGCCTCCGGCGCGGCCGTGCTCCACGGCTGCCACGCGCCCAGCACGTCCGCCGCCGACCCGGCCGGGAACCGGACCCGGAACACCGTCAGCGCGGGCGGCACGGGCGCGGTGGCGAACTCGAACGAGGTCACCACGCCGAAGTTGCCGCCGCCACCGCCGCGCAGCGCCCAGAACAGGTCCGGCTCGCACTCGGCCGAGGCGGTGAGCAGGCGGCCGTCCGCGGTCACCACGCGGGCCGACCGCAGCCAGTCGCACGTCAGCCCGTAGGCGCGCTGGAGCCAGCCGAGGCCGCCGCCCAGGGTGAACCCGGCGACGCCGACCGAGGGGCAGTTGCCCAGCGGCACGACGCGGCCCGCCGCGCCCAGCGCGGCGTAGACGTCGCGGAGCCGGGCGCCCGCGCCGACCACCGCCGTGCCGTCCGCCCGCACCTCGACCCCGGACAGCGGCCCCAGATCGACCACCAGGCCCGCGTCGGGGGTGGAGTACGCGGCGTAGCTGTGCCCGCCGCCGCGCGCGGCCACCCGGGTGCCCGAGCGCCGGGCCTCCTCCAGGCAGCGCCGCACGTCGTCGGGGTGCGCGCAGCGGGCGATCGCCGCCGGCCGGTGGTGGTCGAACAGGCTGTTGAACGGCAGCCGGGCGGTGTCGTAGCCGTCGTCGCCGGGCAGCAGCAGCTCGCCGGCCAGTCGCTCGCGCAACCGGGCCCACCGCGGCGCCGCGCCGGTCGTCGCGGCCACCGCGCCGCTCGACCCGGCCACCGCACCGGCCGTCCCGGCCACCGCGCCGATCGCGCCCGTTCCCGTCCACCGCAGCAAGTCCCGCCGAGACACGACCATGCCGGACATCATCACACCGGGTGACGCCCGGCACACCACCCGTTCGGCCGCGTCACTTACAAACAGTCTTGACTGTTTGTAAGTGACGCGGAACACTCGGCCGCATGGCCACCGAGACCCGGCAGCGGCAGGCCGACCGCAGCCGCGAGACCCGGCGCAAGCTCATGGAGGCGACCGTCGACTGCCTCGTCGAGCTGGGCTGGTCGGGCACCACGACCACCGTGGTGGCGGAACGCGCGGGCGTGTCCCGCGGCGCCCAGCTGCACCACTTCCGCACCCGCGGCGAGCTGGTCGCCGCCGCCGTCGAGCACCTGGGCGCGGAGAGCGTCCAGCACCTGAGGGAACGCGCCCGCGAGGCCGGGAGCACCACGGTCGCCGTGGTCGAGCTGATCGCCGACTTCTACGCCAGCGACCTGTTCACCGCCGCGCTGGAGCTGTGGGTCGCGGCCCGCACCGACCCGGACCTCAAGACCGTCGTGGTGCCGCTGGAGGCCAGGCTCGGCCGGGAGACGCACCGGCTGGCCGTCGAGCTGCTGGGCGCCGACGAGGGCGAGCCGGGCGTGCGCGAGGCCGTGCAGATCACCCTCGACCTGGTGCGCGGCCTGGCCCTGGCCAACCAGCTCACCGACGACCGCAAGCGCCGCGGGCGCATCGTCCGGCACTGGGCCCGGATGCTGGAGGCGGCCCTGGGGAGGACCCGGTGATCCACGAGCTGCTGGCGGACCTGCGCGACGAGAGCCGCGTGCTCGACGACCTGGTGGCCGGCGCCGACTGGTCGCTGCCCACGCCCGCGCCGGGCTGGACGATCGCCCACCAGGTCGCGCACCTGCGCTGGACCGACCGCGTCGCCGCGCTCGCCGCCCGCGACCCGGCCGCGTTCGCGGAGCTGCTGCGGACCGCGACGCCCGACCTGGTCGACCGGGGCGCGGCCGAGCCGGTCACCCTCGCGGACTGGCGCGCGAGCCGCGCGGAGCTGGCCGAGGCGCTGACGGCCGTGCCGCCGGGCGTGAAGGTGCCGTGGTTCGGGCCGCCGATGAGCCCCTCCTCCATGGTCACCGCCCGCCTGATGGAGACGTGGGCGCACGGCCAGGACGTGGCCGACGCGCTCGGCGCGGTCCGCGAGCCCACCCGGCGGCTCCGGCACGTCGCGCACCTCGCGGTCCGCGCGTTCGGCTTCGCTTTCCTGGTCAACGGCCTGCCCGCGCCGGCCGAGCCGGTGCGCGTCGAGCTGGCCGGGCCCGGCGGCGAGGCGTGGGCGTGGGGCCCGGAGGACGCGGCGGACCGGATCACCGGCCCCGCCCTGGACTTCTGCCTGCTGGCCACCCAGCGCCGCCACCGCGACGACCTCGCGGTCACCGCGGTCGGCCCGATCGCGAACGCCTGGCTGCCCATCGCCCAGGCGTTCGCGGGCCCGCCCGGCGCCGGACGGGGGCGGTCGTGATCCGCGTCGGCAACGCCTCGGGCTTCTACGGCGACCGGTTCTCCGCGTTCCGCGAGATGCTGCGCGGCGGGCCGCTCGACGTGCTCACCGGCGACTACCTGGCCGAGCTGACCATGCTCATCCTCGGCCGCGACCGGGCCCGGGACGCGCGGCTCGGCTACGCCCGCACGTTCCTGCGCCAACTGGAGCGGGACCTCGGCGAGGCGCTGGAGCGCGGCGTGAAGGTCGTCTCCAACGCGGGCGGCCTCAACCCCGAGGGCCTGGCCGAGGCCGTCGACGCGCTGGGCACCGGCGCGAAGGTCGCCTGCGTGACGGGCGACGACCTGCGCGCGGAGTTCCCCGAGGCGCTGACCGCCAACGCCTACCTCGGCGCGTGGGGCATCGCCGAGGCCCTCAAGGCCGGCGCGGACGTCGTGGTCACCGGCCGCGTCACCGACGCCTCGCTGGTCGTCGGGCCCGCCGCCGCCCACTTCGGGTGGGGCCGCGAGGACTGGGACCGGCTGGCCGGCGCGACCGTCGCCGGGCACGTGCTGGAGTGCGGCGCCCAGGCCACCGGCGGCAACTACGCGTTCTTCACCGAGATCGACGCCGCGCGGCCGGGTTTCCCGATCGCCGAGGTCGAGGCGGACGGGTCGGCGCTGATCACCAAGCACGACGGCACGGGCGGCGAGGTCACCGTCGACACGGTCACCGCGCAGCTGCTCTACGAGATCGGCGACCCGGCCTACCCGGGACCGGACGTGGTCAGCCACTTCGACACGATCCGGCTCGACCCGCACGAGCGCGGGGTGCGGATCTCCGGCGTCCGCGGCTCGCCGCCGCCGGACGAGCTCAAGGTCTGCCTCAACACCCTCGGCGGGTTCCGCGACTCCACCACGTTCGTGCTCACCGGCCTGGACGTGGAGGCCAAGGCGGACCTGGTGCGCCACCAGCTGGAGGACGCGCTCGGCGCGGACGGCCTGACCTGGACCCTGGCGCGCACCGACCGCGCCGACGCCGACACCGAGGAGACGGCGAGCGCCCTGCTGCACGTCACGATCAAGACCGCCGACCGGGAGCGGGCCAAGGCGTTCTCCCGCGCCGGCGTCGAGCTGGCGCTGGCGTCCTACCCGGGCTTCCACGTCACCGCGCCGCCCGGCGACGCCACGCCGTTCGGCGTGTACCGGGCCGCGTACGTGCCGCGCGCGACCGTGCCGCACCGGGTCGTGCTGCCGGGCGGGGAGGTGGTCGAGGTATGAGGGTGCCCCTGGGCCGGATCGCCGGCGCCCGCTCGGGCGACAAGGGAGGAGACGCCAACCTCGGCGTGTGGGTCCGCACGGACGCGCGGTACGAGTGGCTGCGCGCCGAGCTGACCGCGGCGCGGCTCAAGGAGCTGCTGCCCGAGGCGGGCGAGGTCGTCCGGTACGAGCTGCCGAACCTGCGCGCGCTGAACTTCGTGCTGCGCGGCCTGCTCGGCGAGGGCGTCGCCTCGTCCACCCGGTTCGACCCGCAGGCCAAGGCGCTGGGGGAGTGGCTGCGCTCCCGGCACGTGGACGTCCCCGAGGAGCTGCTGTGACCACGTCTGACCTGTTCGAGACGCCGGAGCGGCGGGACCTGCGCGCCGCGGTCCGCCGGTTCACCGAGCGTGAGGTCGTGCCGCACCTGGACGAGTGGGAGCGCGCCGGCGGGCTGCCGCGCGAGCTGCACCGCAGGGCCGCCGCCGCCGGGCTGCTCGGCGTCGGCTTCCCCGAGTCCGCCGGCGGCGCGGGCGACCTGCTCGACACCGTCGTGGTCACCGAGGAGCTGATCCAGGCGGGCGGGTCGTCCGGCCTGGTCGCGGGCCTGATGACGCACGGCATCGCGATCCCGCACATCATCGGCTCGGGGAACGCGGACCTGGTCGAGCGGTTCGCGCGGCCCGCCATCGAGGGCGAGCTGATCGGCTCGCTCGCGATCACCGAGCCCGGCGGCGGGTCGGACGTGGCGGCGCTGCGGACCACGGCGCGCCGCGACGGCGACCACTACGTGGTCAACGGCGCCAAGTCCTTCATCACCTCCGGCTCGCGGGCCGACTTCGTGACCACGGCCGTGCGCACCGGCGGACCCGGGTACCGGGGCATCAGCCTGCTCGTGGTCGAGCGGGGCACGCCCGGCTTCACCGTGGACCGCACGCTGGAGAAGATGGGCTGGCACTGCTCCGACACCGCCGAGCTGTCCTTCGTGGACGCCCGCGTGCCCGCGGCGAACCTGGTGGGCGACGAGGACGCCGGGTTCGGGCTGATCATGCGGCAGTTCCAGGTCGAGCGGATCTCCCTCGCCGTGCAGGCGTACGCCACGGCGCAGCGCGCCCTGGACCTCACCGTCGCGCACGCCCGGCGGCGCGAGACGTTCGGCAAGCCCCTCATCGCCCGCCAGGTGGTAAGCCACCGGCTCGTGGGGATGGCGCAGCGCGTCGACCTCGCCCGCGCCTACACCCGCGAGGTCGCGGCGCGCGCGGCGCGCGGCGAGGAGGTCGTGGCCCAGGTGTGCTTCGCCAAGAACGCGGCCGTCGAGGCGTGCGCGCACGTGGTGGACCAGGCCGTGCAGCTGCACGGCGGCGCGGGCTACCTGCGCGGCACCGAGGTCGAGCGCCACTACCGGGACGCCCGGATCCTCGGCATCGGCGGCGGCGCGACCGAGGTGATGACCGAGCTGGCGGCGAGGCGATTGGGGTACACGGCATGAGCACGTTGCGGACCGCGCTGGACACCGGGTCGCCGGAGTACGCCGCGAACCGGGAGGCGCTGCTGGCCAAGCTCGCCGAGCTGGACGCCGAGCACGCCAAGGCGCTCGCGGGCGGCGGGCCCAAGTACACCGAGCGGCACCGGGCGCGCGGCAAGCTGCTCGCGCGCGAGCGGGTCGAACTGCTGGTGGACCCCGACAGCCCGTTCCTGGAGCTGTCGCCGCTGGCCGCGTGGGGCACCGACTACCCGGTGGGCGCGAGCGTGGTCACCGGCATCGGCGTGGTCGAGGGAGTGGAGTGCGTCATCGTCGCCAACGACCCGACCGTGCGCGGCGGGGCGAGCAACCCGTGGACGCTGCGCAAGACCTTCCGCGCCAACGACATCGCGCTGGCCAACCGGTTGCCGCTGGTCGGGCTGGTCGAGTCGGGCGGCGCGGACCTGGCGAGCCAGGGCGAGATCTTCATCCCCGGCGGCCGGGCGTTCCGCGACCTGACCAGGCTGTCCGCCGCGGGCGTCCCGACGATCAGCGCGGTGTTCGGCAACGCCACGGCGGGCGGCGCGTACGTGCCGGGCATGTCCGACTACGTGATCATGGTGAAGGACCGCGCCAAGGTGTTCCTCGGCGGGCCGCCGCTGGTGCGGATGGCCACCGGCGAGGAGTCCGACGACGAGTCGCTGGGCGGCGCGCGGATGCACGGCACGACCTCCGGCCTGGCGGACTTCGTCGCCGAGGACGAGGTGGACGCGATCCGGCTGACGCGCCGCGTGGTGGCCCGGCTGAACCGGCGCAAGCTCGGTCCCGCGCCCAAGCCCGTCGAGCCGCCGCTGTTCGACGAGGAGGAGCTGCTCGGCCTGGTGCCCGCCGACCCGAGGGTGCCGTTCGACCCGCGCGAGGTCGTCGCCAGGCTCGTGGACGGCTCCCGGTTCGACGAGTTCAAGCCCGACTACGGCACGAGCCTGGTCACCGGGTGGGCCGACCTGCACGGCTACCCGGTCGGCGTCCTGGCCAACGCGCGCGGCGTGCTGTTCAGCGAGGAGGCGCAGAAGGCCACCCAGTTCATCCAGCTCGCCAACGCCGCCGACACCCCGCTGCTGTTCCTCCAGAACACCACCGGCTACATGGTCGGCGCGCGCTACGAGCAGGGCGGCATCATCAAGCACGGCGCGATGATGATCAACGCGGTGGCCAACAGCGCCGTGCCGCACCTGACCGTGGTCATGGGCGCCTCCTACGGCGCGGGCAACTACGGCATGTGCGGCCGGGCCTACGACCCCCGCTTCCTGTTCACCTGGCCCAACGCCAAGTCCGCGGTCATGGGGCCCGCGCAGCTCGCGGGCGTGCTGTCGATCGTGGCGCGGCAGGCCGCCGCCGCGAAGGGGCAGCCCTACGACGACGGGCACGACGCCGCCATGCGCCGCATGGTCGAGGAGCAGGTCGAGCAGCAGTCGCTCGCGCCGTTCCTGTCCGGGCGGCTCTACGACGACGGCGTGATCGACCCGCGCGACACCCGCACGGTCCTCGGCCTGTGCCTGTCCGCGATCCACAGTGGACCGATCAGGGGCGCCGAGGGCTACGGCGTCTTCCGGATGTGAGGTGGCGATGATCCGCAGGCTGCTGGTCGCCAACCGGGGTGAGATCGCGCGCCGCGTCATCCGGACGTGCCGCGAGCTGGGCGTCTCGCCGGTGGCGGTGTTCTCCGACCCCGACGAGGGCTCGCCGCACGTGCGCGAGGCCGACGCGGCGGTGCGCCTGCCCGGCGCCGCGCCCGCCGACACCTACCTGCGGGCCGACCTGCTGGTGGCCGCCGCGCTGGCCGCCGGCGCGGACGCCGTGCACCCCGGCTACGGGTTCCTGTCCGAGAACGCGGCGTTCGCCCGCGCGGTCCTGGACGCCGGGCTGACCTGGGTCGGACCGGACCCCGGGGTGATCGAGGCGATGGGGTCCAAGGTCGCGGCCAAGGAGCGGATGGCGGCGGCCGGCGTGCCCGTGCTGCCCGACCTGGACCCGGGGACCGTCGCGGAGTTCCCCGTGCTGGTCAAGGCGTCCGCGGGCGGCGGCGGGCGCGGCATGAGGGTGGTGCGCTCGCGCGAGGAGCTGGCCGGGCAGGTCGAGTCGGCGCGGCGCGAGGCCGAGTCGGCGTTCGGCGACGGCGCGGTGTTCTGCGAACCGCTGCTGGAACGCGCGCGGCACGTCGAGGTGCAGGTGCTGGCGGACGCCCACGGCGCGGTGTGGGCGCTGGGCGAGCGGGAGTGCTCCGTCCAGCGCCGCCACCAGAAGATCATCGAGGAGACGCCGAGCCCGGCGGTGACGCCGGAGGCGCGGGAGCGGCTGTTCGACGCGGCCGTGGCCGCCGCGCGGGCCATCGGCTACGTCGGCGCGGGCACCGTGGAGTTCCTCTACACCGACGACGGCGCGTTCCACTTCCTGGAGGTCAACACCAGGCTCCAGGTGGAGCACCCGGTCACCGAGGAGGTGTTCGGGCTCGACCTGGTGGCGTGGCAGCTCGCCGTCGCCGAGGGCGAGCGCCTGCCCGACGAGCCGCCCGCGCCCCGCGGCCACGCCGTCGAGGCCCGCCTGTACGCGGAGGACCCGGCGCACGACTGGCGGCCCGCGAGCGGCACGCTGCACCGGTTCGCCGTGCCCGGCCGGGGCGAGCCCGGCGGGGTCCGCGTCGACAGCGGCGTGGAGGACGGCAGCGAGGTCGGCGTGCACTACGACCCCATGCTGGCCAAGGTGATCGCGTGGGCGCCGACCCGGCGCGCGGCGGTCCGCAAGCTGGCCGCCGCGCTGGAGCGGGCGCGGTTGCACGGCCTGGTCACCAACCGGGACCTGCTGGTGCGCGTGCTGCGGCACCCCGCGTTCGAGGCGGGCGACACCCACACCGGGTTCCTCGACCAGCACGGCCTCACCGCGCCGCCCGACGTGGACGTGCGGCCCGCCGCCCTGGCCGCCGCGCTCGCGCTGGCCGAGCGCCGCCGCACGGACCTGCCCCCGGGCTGGCGCAACGTGCCCTCGCAGCCGCAGCGCGTGGTGTTCGGGCACGGCGACCGGGAGGTGGCGGTCGAGTACCGGCACACCCGCGCGGGCGTGGTGGCGGACGTGGACGCGACCGTGGTGTCCGCGTCGCCCGACGCCGTCACCCTGGAGCGGGGCGGGGTGCGCGAGACGTTCCCGGTCGCGGTGCACGGCGACCGGGTGGAGGTGGGCCCGGTCGCGCTCGTGCTGAGGCCCCGGTTCCCCGAGCCGCGGGCCGAGGTGGTCGAGGGCGCGACCTCGGCGCCGATGCCGGGCACCGTGGTGCGGGTGTCGGTCGAGGTCGGGCAGCGCGTGGAGGCGGGCGCGGAGCTGCTCGTGCTGGAGGCGATGAAGATGGAGCACCGCGTGCTCGCCGCGCACGGCGGCGTGGTCGGGCGGGTGCTCGTCGAGGCAGGTCGGCAGGTCGGTGCGGGCGAGGTGCTCGCGGTAGTGGAGGCCGAGGCGTCATGACGATCAACTTCACCGAGAGCGCGGAGCGGCGGGCCCTGCGCGAGGCGGTCGCCGCCCTGGGCCGCCGGTACGGCCACGAGTACTTCAACGCCAAGGCGAGGTCGGGGGAGAAGACCGACGAGCTGTGGGCCGAGGCGGGCAGGCTCGGCTACCTCGGGGTGGCCGTGCCCGAGGAGTACGGCGGCGGTGGCGGCGGCATCGGCGACCTCGCCGCGGTGTGCGAGGAACTGGCCGCCGCCGGGTGCCCGCTGCTGCTGACCGTGGTGTCGCCGGCCATCTGCGCCACCGTCGTCGCCCGCTTCGGCACCGAGGCGCAGAAGCGCCGGTGGCTGCCCGGCTTCGCGGACGGCACCACGAAGATGGGGTTCGCCATCACCGAGCCCGACGCGGGCTCCAACTCACACCGGCTCACCACCGCCGTGCGCCGCGACGGCGACGAGTGGGTGCTCAACGGCGGCAAGTACTACATCTCCGGCGTCGACGAGGTCGAGGCGGTGCTGGTGGTGGCCCGGCACGTCGACTCGACCGGCAACCGGCTGCTGCCGTCGCTGGTGATCGTCCCGACCGACGCGCCCGGCTTCACCTACCGGCACATCCCCATGGAGGTCGTGTCACCGGAGAAGCAGTTCACCTGCTTCTTCGACGACGTCCGGCTGCCCCTCGACGCGCTGGTGGGCGCCGAGGACGCCGGGCTGGCCCAGCTGTTCGCCGGGCTGAACCCGGAGCGGATCATGGCGGCGTCGTTCGCCACCGGCATGGCCCGCCGCGCACTCGACCTGGCGAGCGGGTACGCCCGCACCAGGACCGTCTGGGACGCGCCGATCGGCTCGCACCAGGGCATCGCGCACCCGTTGGCGCAGTGCGCGATCCAGGTCGAGCTGGCGAGGCTGATGACCCAGAAGGCCGCGGCTCTCTACGACGCTGGGGAGGACCGGGCCGCGGGTGAAGCGGCCAACATGGCCAAGTACGCGGCGGGGGAGGCGGTGGCGGGGGCGGTGGACCAGGCCATCCAGGTGCACGGCGGCAACGGGCTGTCGTCCGAGTACGGACTGGGCGCCCTGCTGGCCGCGTCCCGGTTGTCCCGGATCGCCCCGGTCAGCCGGGAGATGATCCTGAACTTCGTGGCGCAGCACACCCTGCGGCTGCCGCGCTCCTACTAGTCCCCGCCGGATCACCAGTCCCAGCGCAGGCCGACCACACCGGGACCGAAGTCGAGCGCCACCGCGTAGGCGTAGCCCCAGGTGTCCACCGGGGTCTCGCGCACGTCGGACGGCTCTCCACCGGTCAGACCGGTCGTGAACTGCTCGCAGCGCGAGGGCCGGCACCGCGAGTCGTACCTGACCTCCAGGACGTACTCGCGCACCGGGTGCCGGAAGCGGCGCGAGTAGGTGTTGTCGAACGTCGGGTGGTGCGGCGCGACGTGGATCAGCTCGTACTCGACGGCGGTCCGCTCACCGCGCCGCAGCGGGCGGTCGAACAGCAGCTCGGCGACCATCAGCCCGTTGCGCGGGTCGGCGGACACCCGCCCGAGCCGGCACGAGCGCAGCGTGCCGATGACCGGCAGCGGGTCGCCGGGCAGCCGGGTGTCGTACCCCAGCAGCACGCGGTCCACGCCCGACCGCTCGGCCCGCAGCACCTGTCGCGAGCGCACCCGGCGGGTGCTGCCGTCCATGGCCAGCTCGACCTGGTCGCGCAGGCTGAGCCGGGTCAGGTCCTGGTCGGTGGTGGTGTCGACGTCGGCGAGCAGCTCCGCGATCGACGCGTAGTCGTTCTCGCCGACCCAGCCCTCCGGCCCCGGCACGCGGGTCCGCGGCCTGGCCTTCCCGCGCGGCCGCGGCGGGCCCAGCAGAGTGCTCAGCCCTCCCTCGCCGACCTCCAGGATCTCCTCCAGGTGGCTGACGGCGACCAGCGAGTCCGGGCGTTCGGGCCGCCGCCTGCCGGACTGCCAGTAGCTCAGCGCGGCGATGCTCACGGCCACACCGCGCCCCCGGAGCTTGTGCTGGATCCGTTCCAGGCTCAGGCCCTTCGCCCGGATCGCCGACCGCAACGCGTCCGCGAAGGGGTCGGCCCCCGAGTCGACCCGTCGGGGATCGCGCAGTCGCGATTCCTGTCCGACGACTGGCGTTGGCATCTTCGCTCCGTTCTCCCTGTGGACAAGGCGAGCGACGTTATCGCGCGAAATCGCCGGTGCGGTACAGCCGATCGGGTTCGCCAGCGTGAATTTAACCGAATCGGCGGCCGAATCCCGTTGCCGGTGGAATGTTTGAATTCTCATTAACAGCAGTGGTGTGAAGGTCCTGCTCGGGACGACCCGGGCCCCGGGCCGCCGCCGCGCGCCCCTCCGTCGAGGGTCGCGCACAGCCTTGACTACGTGGGGTGATGTAGAGCACACCGGGGCGGTCAAGATCACCTCAGGTGCGCGGGACCACCCGTCGGTGCACGTGCAGGCGCACGGGCACTCGCACACACGAGGCACCCTCACACGGCATAAGCGCTGGTCAAACCGTCGTCGGCGGAGTGCGGAACGGTGTTCCGCCGCGAACTGTCGAACGCGTTCTCCGCAACGGCGCGGAGAAGAGTCGCAGTTCTTTCGCAAAGGCTTCGTCGGTATTTCTCCACAGCGTTGAATGGATGTCCAATGACTGACGGGTGCGGGTTCCCCGAACCGGCGCCCGCGACGACCGCCCCGCGGCGCGACCCGGTTCGGCACACTCGGGTTCCCGGCGCGCGACCCGCGCCGGTTCCCCCACCCTGCGGAGGAACGCCCATGCGCAAGCCCCCACCGGGCCTCGCCGGCGCGGCCCTGGCCGCCGCCCTGGCCGCCGCCGTCCCCGTACCCGCCCACGCCGAGGCCGCGGTCCTGCACGCGGGCTCGCCCGACGCCGTGCCCGGCAGCTACATCGTCAAGCTCGCCGACACCGCGGCCGCCGCCTCGTCCGCCGCCTCGGTGGCCGAGCGGTTCGCCGACCGGGTCACGCGCCCCCTGGCCGGACCGTTCCACGGCTTCACCGCGACCCTGACCGCGCGGGAGGCCCGCCGGCTGGCCGCCGACCCGGGCGTGGCGTACGTCGAGCAGGACCGGGTCGTGCGCCTCGCCCCGCTCCAGACCCAGCCGAACGCGCCGTGGGG
This sequence comes from Actinosynnema sp. NPDC059797, assembly GCF_042732085.1. NCBI lineage: Bacteria > Bacillati > Actinomycetota > Actinomycetes > Pseudonocardiales > Pseudonocardiaceae > Actinosynnema > Actinosynnema sp. NPDC059797. Next base: position 62,335 of record NZ_JBHWIE010000010.1, on the reverse strand, counting down.
CCTGGACCGGATCGACCAGCGGACCCTGCCGACGGACGCCGGCTACAGCTTCACCACCCTGGGCCGCGGCGTCACCGCCTACGTGATCGACACCGGCGTCCGGACCACCCACGTCGAGTTCGGCGGCCGGGCCTCGCACTGCTACGACTCGGTCGACGGCGACTTCGTCGCGCAGGACGAGAACGGCCACGGCACCCACGTCGCGGGCCTCGTCGCGGGCACCACGCACGGCGCGGCCAAGGGCGCGCGGGTCTGCGCGGTGCGCGTGCTGAACGGCTCGGGCAGCGGCACGATCTCCGGCGTCATCTCGGGCATCACCTGGGTGACCGCCCACCACGTCAAGCCCGCCGTGGCCAACATCAGCCTGGGCGGCGGCGCGTCGGTCGCGCTGGACGACGCGGTCCGCCGGCTCATCGAGGCGGGTGTCACCACGGCGGTCAGCGCCGGCGGCTCCAACGCCGGCACCGGCAACACCTCGCCCGCCCGGGTCGCCGAGGCGATCACCGTCGGCGCCACCAACCAGACCGACGCGCGGGCGCCCTCCTCCAACTACGGCGCCGGCGTGGACGTGTACGCGCCGGGCACGTCGATCACGTCGGCCTGGCACACCGGCGACACCGCGACGAACACCCTCAACGGCACGTCCATGGCCACGGGCTTCGCCACCGGCGTGGCGGCCCGGTACCTGGAGGGCGACCCCGCCGCCACGCCCGCGCGGGCGCACGCCGAGATCGTGCGCGAGGCCACCCCGCTGCCCTGGGGCGGCCGCCTCCTGCACTGGTCGCCCGCCCGATGACGGCCGTGCCGCCCATCGCAGCGCCGCCCGTCGCCCTGCCGCCCGCCGCGCCGCCATCCACCGCCCTGCCGCCCACCGCCCTGCCGCCCCTGAGGAAAGGACGTGCCGTGCGCAAGCTCCTGCCCGGCCTCGGCGTCGCCGCCCTGGCCCTGGTCACCATCACCGTCCCCGCCCACGCCGAGGCCGCGGTCCTGCACGCGGGCTCGCCCGACGCCGTCCCCGGCAGCTACGTCGTCAAGGTCAAGGACGGCGCGCCGGACCCCTCCGCCCGGTTCGCCGGTCGGGTCACCCGCGCCTACACCGGCCCGTTCCGCGGTTTCGCGGTGTCCCTGACCGAGCGGCAGGCCCGCCGGCTGGCCGCCGACCCCGCCGTGGAGTACGTCGAGCAGGACCAGGTCGTGCGGCCCTACGCCACGCAGGTCAACCCGCCGTGGAACCTGGACCGCATCGACCAGCGCGCCCTGCCGCTGGACCGCGCCTACAGCTACACCTCCACCGGCCGCGGCACCCGCGCCTACGTCATCGACACCGGCCTGAACACCACGCACCCGGAGCTGGTCGGCCGGGGCTGCGGCGGCTGGGACGTGATCGACAACGACGCCGTCCCGCAGGACGACAACGGCCACGGCACCGCCGTCGCGGCGGTGATCGCGAGCCGGACCTACGGCGTGGCCAAGGAAGCCCTGGTCTGCGGCGTCCGGGTGCTCAACGGCTCGGGCAGCGGCACCACCGCGGGCGTGATCGCGGGCATCGACTGGGTCGCCCGCAACCACGTCAAGCCGGCCTCGGCGAACCTCAGCCTGGGCGGCGGCGCGTCGACCGCGGTCGACGACGCCGTGCGCCGGCTGATCGCGGCGGGCGTCACCGCCTCGGTGACCGCGGGCGGCAGCAACACCGACGCGGCGAACTCCTCCCCGGCGCGGGTGCGCGAGGCCATCACCTCGGGCGCGTCCACCGCGACCGACACGCGCGCGTCGTTCTCCAACTACGGCAGCGTGGTCGACGTGTACGCGCCCGGCGTGAACATCACCGTGCCGTGGGGCGCCGGTGGCACCAACACGCTCAGCGGCACGTCGTTCGCCACCGCGCACGTCACCGGCGTGACCCTGCGGTTCCTCCAGTTCAACCCGACGGCGACGCCGGCGCAGGTGCACGCCGCCGTGGTCGCCGAGGCCACCCCGCTGTCGTGGGGCCGGCTGCTCTACTGGTCGCCCACCAGGTGAGCCGAGGGGGCGAGCCGGTGGCGCATCACCAGCTCGCCCCCGTCCACCTCGCCGGTCTCGGTGAAGCCGAACGCGGCGTACAGGCCGCGGGCCACCGCGTTGCCCGGCACCACGCTCAGCACCAGCTCCGAGCGCCCCTCGGCGCGGGCCAGGTCGGCGATCGCCGCGAGGCCCTTGCGGCCGAGGCCGCGGCCCTGCGCGCGCCGGTCGATCATGAACCGGGGGATGCGCAGCACCCCCGGCTCGTCCCGCTCCAGCAGGGTGAAGCCGACCAGGTCGTCGCCGCTGTAGAGCGCCAGCGGCTGGAGGCTCGGGCGGTACACCCAGGCGTCCGCGATGGACTTGAGGTTGCTCGCGACGAACGTCCGCTGGTCCTCGTGCAGTTCCAGGCCGATCACGGCCCGGTAGTTCTCCTCGGTCACCGGTGCCAGGCGCATGGACGGACGGTAGCGCCGGTGCTCCTACCACGTCTCCCACCTTTCGGGAAACCGCAGGTCCCGCGGATTGTTGACGGAGTCGAACCAACTGGGAAAAGTTCACACTTCCGGGTAAACCCCCTGGTTGCTTACGTTGTGACTGTCAGCGAGGGCAAGGTGGCCCTACGTCACCCACCCGAGCCCTGCAGCTCCTCGGGTTGAGGTCGGGCCACCGCAGGGAAGAAGGAAGCCGCATGCGACAGTCACGACAGGTCCGGGTCCTGGCCGGTGTCGGGGCGACGGCGCTCGCCGTCACCGCGACGTCCCTGTTGGCCGCTCCGGCGCAGGCCGCCGAGGGCGAGATCCGCGCCGCGGATGCCGCGCACAAGGTCCAGAACCACTTCATCGTCAAGCTCAAGGACGGCGCCGCCGCGTCCGCGGACGGCCTGGCGAAGCAGTACGGCGGTCAGGTCGACACCGTCTTCAGCAAGGCGCTCAACGGCTTCACCGTGTCGCTGCCGGAGAAGGCGGCCAAGCGGCTCGCGGCCAACCCGGCCGTCGAGTACGTCGAGCAGGACCAGGTCTTCACGACCCAGGCCACGCAGACCAACGCCACCTGGGGCATCGACCGCATCGACCAGCGCAACCTGCCGCTGAGCACGACCTACAACTACACCTCCACCGGCTCGGGCGTGAACGTCTACGTCATCGACACCGGCGTGCGCATCTCGCACAGCCAGTTCGGCGGCCGGGCGCGCAACGGCTACGACGCGGTCGAGAACGACAGCGTCGCCCAGGACGGCAACGGCCACGGCACGCACGTCGCGGGCACCATCGCCGGCAGCACCTACGGCGTGGCCAAGGGCGCGACCGTCTACGGCGTCCGCGTGCTGAACAACGCCGGCTCCGGCACCACCGCCGACGTGGTCGAGGGCATCGACTGGGTGACCAACAACCACGTCAAGCCGGCCGTGGCGAACATGTCGCTCGGCGGCGGCGTCTCCACCACCATCGACGCGGCCGTGCGCCGCTCGATCTCGGCGGGCGTCACCTACGCCATCGCGGCGGGCAACAGCAACGCCAACGCCTCCAGCTTCTCCCCGGCCCGCGTGACCGAGGCCATCACGGTCGGCGCGACCACCAGCACCGACGCCCGCGCCAGCTACTCGAACTACGGCTCGGTCGTGGACATCTTCGCGCCGGGCTCGTCGATCACCTCGTCCTGGCACACCGGTGACAGCGCGACCAACACCATCAGCGGCACCTCGATGGCGACCCCGCACGTCGCCGGCGCGGCGGCCCGCTACCTCCAGGGCAACCGCGCGGCCACCCCGGCCCAGGTGGCGAGCTACCTGGTCGGCCAGGCGACCACCGGCGTGGTGGGCAGCCCCGGCTCGGGCTCCCCGAACCGCCTGCTCTACCTGGCGCCGAGCGCCTGACCCGCACCGCGGGCGAGTTCCGGGGCCGTCCTCCTCACGGGGGGCGGCCCCGGCCGCGTCAGCCCTCCTCGACCGAGGTGAGCGTGATCGGCAGGAGCGGCCGGCCGTCGCCCTCGCCGCGCCCGGACCCCGGCACGACGCCCGCCTCGGCCACCCGGTCGACGACCTCCAGGCCCCGGGTGACCCGGCCCATGATCGGGTAGTCCGGCGCGATCTCGCTGTCCCGGTGGACGATGAAGAACTGGCTGCCGTTGGTGCCCGCGCCGGCGTTGGCCATCGCCACCACGCCCCGCTCGTAGGTGCCCGGCACGGCCTCGGGGTCGTCGAACGCGTACCCCGGCCCGCCCGTCCCGGTGCCGCCCGGGTCGCCGCACTGGAGCACGAAGATGCCGCTGACGGTGACGCGGTGGCAGGCGGCCCCGTCGTAGTAGGACTGCTCGACCAGGCTGCGGAAGCTGTGCACCGAGCACGGCGCGCTCGCCGCGTCGAACTCGAACTCCAGCTCGCCCTGGTCGGTCTTCACGGCGAACCGCACGTCGCCGCTCGCGGGCGCCTCGTCCTCGGCGGGTGGCTCGACCTGCTTGGGCACGTCGCCGCGGTCCGGGCCGTAGGAGCACCGGGTGGTCTTCTCGGGTTTCGGCGCGGACGACTTCGAGGCGGACGACTCCGGGGCGGCCGACGACCCCGGCGCCTCCCCGGCGGACGGCGTGCCCGTGACCCGGGTCGCGCAGGAGGCGGTCGAGCAGACCGCGGCGAGGGCCAGCAGGGCGCTGACGAGGGGGCGTCTGTGCACCGGCCGATCCTAGGGCCGCCGGACCGCCCCGCCGGACCGCCGGCCGGCTCCACCGCGCCTCCGCGACCCGCCCACCGCTCCCGGGAGAAACCTGGTGGCACCGACCACGGGGCCGTTGGCTAGCCTTGACGACCGACCGTCAGTTGAGCTACCCCGAGGAGAGCAGTACCCGTGATGCGCACGCACGAGGCCGGGACGCTCCGCGCCGAGCACGCCGGGCAGTCCGTCACCCTGACCGGGTGGGTGGCCCGCAGGCGCGATCACGGCGGTGTCATCTTCATCGACCTGCGGGACGCCTCCGGCGTGGTCCAGGTCGTGTTCCGCGAGGGCGAGATGGCCGAGCGCGCCCACCGCCTCCGCTCGGAGTTCGTGGTGAAGGTCGTCGGCGACGTGTCCCGCCGCCCCGAGGGCAGCGAGAACCCCGACCTGCCCACCGGCGAGGTCGAGGTCTACGCCTCCTCCCTGGAGGTGCTCAACGAGGCGGCCCCGCTGCCGTTCCAGCTCGACGACCACCTGGAGGTCGGCGAGGAGACCCGCCTCCGGCACCGCTACCTCGACCTGCGCCGCAGCGGCCCGGCCAAGGCCGTCCGCCTGCGCAGCGAGGCCAACCGGATCGCCCGCGAGGTGCTGCACGCCGAGAACTTCGTCGAGGTCGAGACCCCGACGCTGACCCGCTCCACCCCCGAGGGCGCCCGCGACTTCCTGGTGCCCGCCCGCCTGCGCCCCGGCTCCTGGTACGCGCTGCCGCAGTCGCCGCAGCTGTTCAAGCAGCTGCTGATGGTCGGCGGCCTGGAGCGCTACTACCAGATCGCCCGCTGCTACCGGGACGAGGACTTCCGCGCCGACCGGCAGCCGGAGTTCACCCAGCTCGACATCGAGATGAGCTTCGTCGAGCAGGACGACGTGATCGCGCTGTCCGAGAGGATCATCCACGCCCTGTGGAAGGAACTCGCCGGGCACGAGATCAGCCTGCCGATCCGCCGCATCAGCTACGCCGAGGCCATGGCCAAGTACGGCTCGGACAAGCCGGACCTGCGCTTCGGCCTGGAGCTGACCGAGCTGACCGAGTACTTCAAGGACACCCCGTTCCGGGTGTTCCAGGCGCCGTACGTGGGCGCGGTCGTCATGCCCGGCGGCGCCTCCCAGCCGCGCCGCACCCTCGACGCCTGGCAGGAGTGGGCCAAGCAGCGCGGCTCGCGGGGCCTGGCGTACGTCCTGGTCAACGAGGACGGCACGCTCGGCGGCCCGGTCGCCAAGAACCTCTCCGACGCCGAGCGCGACGGCCTGGCCAAGGCCGTGGGCGCCAACCCGGGCGACTGCGTGTTCTTCGGCGCGGGCGACCCGGACACCGCGCGCGCCCTGCTCGGCGCGGCGCGCGTGGAGATCGCCCACCGGGTCGGCCTGATCGAGGAGGGCTCCTGGTCGTTCGCGTGGGTCGTCGACTTCCCGATGTTCGAGGCCGCGGACAAGACCGACGACGTCGCGGTCGGCAGCGGCAAGTGGACCGCGCTGCACCACGCGTTCACCTCGCCGACCCCGGAGTGGGTCGACCGGCTGGAGGAGGACCCGGGCAGCGCCCTGGCCTACGCCTACGACATCGTCTGCAACGGCAATGAAATCGGCGGCGGCTCGATCCGCATCCACCGCGCGGACGTGCAGCAGAAGGTCTTCGGCATCATGGGCATCGGCCCGGAGGAGGCCCAGGAGAAGTTCGGCTTCCTGCTCGACGCCTTCAAGTACGGCGCGCCGCCGCACGGCGGCATCGCGTTCGGCTGGGACCGCATCGCCATGCTGATCGGCGGCTACGACTCGATCCGCGAGGTCATCGCGTTCCCCAAGAGCGGCGGCGGCTACGACCCGCTGACCGCGGCGCCCGCGCCGATCACGCCGCAGCAGCGCAAGGAGGCGGGCGTGGACGCCAAGCCCGCTCCCGAGAAGGCCGGCGCCGAGAAGACCGCCGGGAAGGCCGCTGCCGAGAAGCAGCAGTAGCACCGTGCTGCACCTGCGGGCCGTGAGCCCGGTCGACCGCACCGACCAGGTGCTCGACCTGCTCAAGGCGCACCCCGGCGTGACGCACCTGGTGCTGCTGCCGGGTGCCGCCGTCCGGCCCGCGGGCGACGTGGTCGAGGCCGACGTCGCGCGGGAGGCCACCGACGAGGTGGTGGCCTCCCTGTGCGCGCTCGGCCTGGACCGCGACGGCGGCGTGACGCTGGAGGTCATCGACACCGCGCTGTCCGACGCGGCCGACCACGCCGAGGAGGCCGTGCCGGGCGACGGCGCGGACGCCGTGGTGTGGGAGGAGCTGATCGCCCGCACCGGCGAGGAGTCCCGGCTCAACGCCACCTTCCAGGCGTTCCTGACCATCGCGTGCCTGCTCACGGCGGTCGCCGTGGTCACCGACTCCCCGGTCACCCTGGTCGGCGCGATGGTGGTCGGCCCGGAGTTCGGGCCGCTGGCCGCCATCGCGGTCGGCCTGGTCCTGCGGCGCCGGGACCTGGTGCGCCGCGCCGGCGCCGCGCTCGCCGTCGGGTTCCCGCTGGCGATGCTGATCACCGCGTTCGGCGCGTGGCTCGGCTCCTACACCGACCTGTTCGACCGGGACCTGGCGCTGGCCGGGCACCAGGTGGACTTCGTGTTCGAGGTCGGCCCCTTCTCCCTGATCGTGGCCCTGCTGGCGGGCGCGGCCGGGATGCTGTCGATGACGTCGGCCAAGTCGGCGGCGCTCGTCGGGGTGTTCATCTCGGTCACCACCGTGCCCGCGGCGGGCTACGCGGCGGTCGCCGCCGTTCTCGGGGAGTGGGACATATGCCTCCGCTCGGTTGCCCAGTTGGCGGTGAACCTGGTCGGCGTCGTGGTGGCCGCGGCGCTGGTCCTGGCGGTGCGCCATCGGCGCAGCCGGACCCGTGACGTGGGCAGACCGCTGTCGAACGGCTGATTCCGGCCGGGGGTGGCACCGGGTGCCGGGTGAGCACTACCGTCACGGTGCCCGGACGGGTTCTGTCACGTCGGTCGCCACCGGGGGTAGGGTCGGAGGCAATGAGCTTGGACATCACCGCCGGCCCGCAGGACATCGACGACGCTGCCCCTTCCGAGCTGGACGACGCGGTGAAGGCGGCGGAGTCCGTGTTGAGCGGGAGGTTCGGAGCGCCGGTCCGGCTGGCCGATCCCGAGGACCTCGGGGGAGCGGGCCGGTCCGTGGTCGCGCGCGTCCGCGTCACCCGCACCCCGTTCTCGCTGCCCCGCACGCTGGTGGTCAAGCGCTACCCGTCGCCGGTGGCCGACCGCGACCCGTTCGCGCACGAGGTGGTGAGCCACAAGCTGCTCACCGCGCTGCCCGGCGAGGACAGGCTGACGCCGGAGCTGGTGGCGCAGGACAACGGCAAGCGGCTGGTCGTGCTGGAGGACCTGGGCAAGGCGCCGCGCCTCGCGGAGAAGCTGCTCGGCTCGGACGCGCGGGCCGCCGAGCGGGGCCTGCTGGCGTGGGCGCACGCCATGGGCAGGCTGCACGCGGCCACCGCCGGCCGCGACGCCGACTTCGACGCGCTGATGCGCCGCCAGGGCAGCCAGTGCTGCGCCGACCCGATCGCGGTCGACGTGCACGCGGCCCTGGCCGGCCTGCCGGACCTGCTGTCCGCCTCGCTGGGCGTGCCGACGGCGGACCCGGTGCGGGAGTTCGCCGACCAGGCCGTGCGCGGGTTCGTCACGTCCCGTCGGCGGGCGTTCAGCCCGTCCACCTCGTGCCCGGACAACCACCTGGTGACCAGCCGGGGCGTGCGCTTCCTCGACTTCGAGGGCGGCTGCGTGCGGGACGTCGTGTTCGACGCGGCGTGCCTGCGGGTGCCGTTCCCGTCGTGCTGGTGCGCCTACGGCCTGCCCGCGGGCATGTCGGAGGCGATGGTCGCGGCGTGGCGGGCCGAGGTGTCGTCGGTGTGGCCGGACCTGGACGACGACGCCGTGTTCCTGCCCCGGCTGCTGGAGGCCCAGCTGCTGTGGGTGTGGCTGGGCACGTGGCGGGGCCTGCCCGGGTTGAGCGCGGCGCTGCCCTCGGGCCACCGGCCGCTGGACTCGCCGCCGCGCGGCCAGGTGCTCGTCGCCCGGTGGGTGCGGCTGCGGGCGGACGCGCTGGCGCTGGGCGTGGGGCACGTCGCGGCGCACGCCGACGAGGTGGTCTCGGCGCTGGTCGCGCGGTACGGGTCGGCCGTCGCGGAACTGCCGCTGTACCCGGCATTCCGGTAGCGTTCCGCTGCCCGTACCCGGGGTGTCACGTCGCTGCGCGATGGTGTCCCGGTGGCCGAGAAGGTGACCAGCCTGGTGGTCCTGGGCGATTCGACGACGGTCGGGGTGGGCGACCCCGTGCCCGGCGGGTGGCGTGGCGTCGGCGCGCTGCTCGCGGGCGCCTTCCCCGGCGCGCGGTACCTGAACACCTCGGTCACCGGCGCGCGGGTGTCCTCGGTGCGGCACGAGCAGCTGGGCGCGGCGCTGGCGGCCCGCCCGGACGCGGCCGTGCTGCTGGTGGGCATGAACGACACCCTGCGGTCGGACTTCGACCCCCGGCGGCTGCACGCGGACCTGGACGCGGTGGTCGGCGCGCTGGCGGCGGCCGGCGCGGCGGTGGTCACGGCGCGGTTCCACGACCACAGCCGGGTGTTCCGGCTGCCCGGCCCGCTGCGGCGGGCGCTGCGGGCCCGGATCGACGAGCTGAACGCGGTGATCGACGCGGTCGCGCTGCGGCACGGCGCCGGCTGCGTCGACCTCGACCGGCTGGCGGGCGCCTACGAGGTCGAGACCTGGGCGGTGGACCGGCTGCACCCCTCGGAGCTGGGCCACCGGCGGCTGGCGGCGGCGTTCGCGGCGGCGTTGGCGGAGCTGGGCCGCGAGGTGCCGGGGCGGGTGTCCCCGGTGTGCGAGGGCGGTGCCCGGACCACGCCCCTGCACCACGTCGGCTGGCTGGTGCTGAAGGGCGTGCCGTGGCTGTGGCGGCGGGGCCGCGACCTGGTCCCGCACGCGGCCGCCATCGTGTACCGGTCGTGGACGGGCCGGCCCGGGACGTCGACCGGGGCGGTGGCACCCCCCGAGTTCGCGCCACCGCCCCTGTCCCGCAACGGCTAGCGCCGGGGGGAGCGGCGGGTCCCCGCCGCGACCCCGGGCGGCAGGCCCGCCCGGGGGAGACCTCCGAACGGCTCACCGGTGCCCGCTGCCCCCTCCGGCGCCACGCCGGTCACCCCCGGCCCAACGCGTAGACCGTCGAGCCGCCGACCTCGGTCGCCTCGAAGTTGTCCTCGACCCATTCCGAGATCTCGCTGTTGCCGCCCGGACGGCCGATGCCCCCGCCGTTCACGACGAAGTAGCCGACCCGGCCCTCGGCCACGTAGCGCCGGAACTCCTCCAGCGTGGGCGCGGGGTCGCCGCCGCTCCAGCCGCCGATGCCGATGACCGCCTTGCCGGAGGCCAGGGCCAGGCCCGCCGCGCCCTGCGCGCCGACCGTGGCAGCGGCCCAGGTGCCGGTGGTGTTCCTGAGCAGCTCGACCAGCTCGTCCGAGGTCTCGCCCACCATGACGTCGGCGCCGCCGGGACCGCCACCCTGCCCGGCGTACAGGGCGGGACCGGACATCGGGATGGAGCCGCTGTGCGGGGTGGCGGCGGTGGCGACGCCGAACGCCGCGGCGGACAGCACCGAGGTCAGCGCGGCGAGGGCGGCCACCCGGCGCACGCCCATCACGATCGCGGTGGCCACCGGCACGGTCAGCGCCACCACCGCCCAGCGGAGGGCGGGCGCCCAGTCGGGGTAGCGGGCGAGCAGCGCGAAGCCCCAGAACCCGGAGGCGGCGACCACGAGCGCGAGCGCCACGCGCACCGGCCGGTGCGCGCGGCCACGCCACAGCTCGCGCCCGGTGATGGCGACGATCGCGGCGATGCCCGGCGCGACGGCCACCGTGTAGTACGGGTGGGTGATGCCGCTCATGAAGCTGAACACGACGCCGTTGACCAGCACCCACAGGCCCCACAGCACCAGCGCGGCACGGGTGCGGTCGGTGCGCGGCGCGCGGCGGGTGAACCACAGCCCGGCCACCAGGCCGATCAGCGCGGCGGGCAGCAGCCACGAGATCTCGCCGCCCATGCTCGCCCCGAACAGCCGGTCGACGCCGGTGCTGCCGCCGAAGCCGATGTTGGCGTTGGCCATGCCGCCACCCATGCCGCCGCCACCGCCGCCGCCGAAGATGCGGCCCAGACCGTTGTAGCCCAGCGCCAGCTCCCACAGCGAGTCGTTGGACGAGCCGCCGATGTAGGGCCGGGACTCCGCCGGCCACAGCTCGACCAGCAGGATGAACCAGCCCGCGGACACCACCACCGCGAGCCCCGCGCCCAGCAGGTGCAGGAACCTCCTGCCGAGCGAGGTCGGCGCGGCCAGCAGGTAGGCCGCGGTGAACGCGGGCAGCACCAGCAGCGCCTGGCCCATCTTGGCCAGGAACGCGAACCCGACCGCAACCCCGGCCAGCGCCAGCCACCGGCCGGACGCCTGCTCCAACGCCCGCACCGTGCAGTACGCGCCCGCCACCATCAGCAGCACCAGCAGCGCGTCGGGCAGGTTGAACCGGAACACCAGCACGGCCACCGGGGTCACCGCGAGCGCCGCGCCCGCCAGCAGCCCGGCCACCGGGCCGGAGGTCCGCCTGACCGTCGCGTGCAGCAGCCACACGGCCAGCACGCCCTCGATCGCCTGCGGCGCCAGGACGGTCCAACCGGAGAACCCGAAGACCCGCGCGGCCAGGCCGCTGACCCACAGCGCGGCCGGCGGCTTGTCGACGGTGATCGCGCCGCCCGCGTCCGAGCCGCCGAACAGCCAGGCGGTCCAGCTCTGCGCGCCGGCCTGGGTGGCGGCGGCGTAGTAGCTGTTGCCCCAGCCGGAGTCGGTGAGGTGCCACAGGTACAGCACCGCGGTGCCGGCCAGCAGCACGACCAGCGCGGGGGTGGTCCAGGTCCGCTCCGGCGGGTGCGCGGGGCGTGCCGCCGGCGCGGGCGCGCTCAGGGTCGCGGTCATCGGGTGCTCTCCAGGGTCCGGGTGTCGGGGGAGGTGGTGGTGCGCCTGCGCGGGCGGAAGACCCAGTTGCGCAGCAGGAGGAACCGCAGCACGGTGGCCAGCAGGTTGGCCGCCACGACCGCGACCAGCTCGGCGTGGCCGCCGGGCGCGGCGAACCGGTGCGCCAGCGCCAGCGAGGCGCTGGTCAGGGCGAGGCCGAGGCCGAGGACGAGCAGCCCTTCGAACTGGTGCCGCCCGGCGTGCCGCCTGCCGCGCACGCCGAAGGTGAACCGGCGGTTGGCCGCGGTGTTGCCGACGGCCGTGACCAGCAGCGCCACCAGGTTCGCGCCCTGCGCGCCGAGGCCGCCGCGCAGCAGCACGAACAGCAGCAGGTAGGCCAGGGTGCTGACCACGCCGACCGCGGCGAACCGCACGAGCTGCCGGAACAGGCCCGCGGGCACGCCGGGGGCGTGCGGTTCCAGCGGCCGCCTGCCCAGCTGGGCGCTCAGCTCGCCGATCGGGATGCGCCCGGTCGCCAGGCCGCGCATCACCCGGGCCACGCCCTTGAGGTCGGCCACGGCGGTGGAGAGGAGGTCGACGCGGCTGTCGGGGTCGTCGACCCAGTCGACCGGCACCTCGTGGATGCGGGCGCCCGCGCGTTCGGCCAGCACCAGCAGCTCGGTGTCGAAGAACCAGCCGGTGTCCTCCACGTGCGGCAGCAGCCGGCGCGCCACGTCGGCGCGGATGGCCTTGAACCCGCACTGGGCGTCGGTGAAGCGGGCGGCGAGCGTGCCGCGCAGGATCAGGTTGTAGCAGCGGGAGATGAACTCCCGCTTGGGCCCGCGCACGACCCGCGCGCCCCGGGCGAGCCGGCTGCCGATGGCCAGGTCGGAGTGGCCGGAGAGCAGCGACGCCACCAGCGGCGCCAGCGCGGCCAGGTCGGTGGACAGGTCGACGTCCATGTAGGCCAGCACCGCGGCGTCCGATTCGGACCAGGCGGCCTTGAGCGCGCGGCCCCGGCCCTTCTGCGCCAGGTGCACGGCCGCCACGCCGGGCAGCTCGCGGGCCAGCTCGTCGGCGACCTCGGCGGTGCGGTCGGTGCTCGCGTTGTCCGCGATGGTGATCCGGAAGGGGTAGGGGAAGCTGCGCGTGAGGTCGGCGTGCAGCTCGCGCACGCACGGCGCGAGGTCGGTTTCCTCGTTGTACACGGGGACCACCACGTCGAGCACCGTGGTCGTCGGGGACGTCGCGGGTGTCATGGGACCACCGTCGCGGGGCGGGCTGGGCGCTCCGTGTGTCATGCCTGTGCCCCGGCTGTGAGGTCGTAGACGGCCACACCGTCCACTTCGGTCACGGCGAAGTTCTCCCCGACCCACTCGGCGATCCGCTCGGACGCGTCGCTGCCGCTGTCGGCGGGCATCCCCGCGCCGCCGAGGAAGTAGTGGATCCGGCCGTCCGCCACGAGCCGTTGGAACTCTTCCAGCGTCGGCGCGGGGTCGGTGCCGTTGAAGCCGCCCACGGCCATCACGGGCACGCCGCTGCCGAGCTGGAACCCGGCCGCGTTGTTCGACCCCACGGCCGCCGCCGCCCACGTGTGGCCGGTGCTGCCCCGCAGCAGCGCCACCAGCTCCTCGCCGGGCTCGCCCGCGTCGAGCAGCCCGCCGGGTCCGCCCCTGCCGCCGCCCGCGCGCAGGACGAACGCGCCACCGCCGCCCACCCCGCCGGACCGGGCCGGCCCGGCGCTGGGGATCGCGCCGGAGTGCGGGGTGGCGGCCGTGGCGACCGAGTAGGCGCCCGGCCCGAGCAGCGCGGCGACCAGCGCGACCGGCACGACCGCGGCGGCGGGCGCGACCGCGGCCAGGAACAGGCCCACCGCCGCGAGCAGGCCGAGCAGCAGCACCGCCGAGGCGAGCGGCGCGGACCAGTCGAGCAGCAGCAGGTAGCCCTGGAGCGCCGACACGGCCGCCGCGCCCGACAGCGCCGCCGCCGCGGCGGGTTCCCGCCGCCCGCGCCACAGCGCGACCGCGCCGGTGCCGATCAACCCGCCGATGGCCGGGGCCAGGGCCACCGTGTAGTAGGAGTGGATGATCCCGTTCATGGCGCTGAACACGGCGGCGGTGACGACGAGCCAGCCGCCCCACAGCGCCAGCCCGACGCGGTGGGCCCCGTCCCGCCCCGCGGCCCACCAGCCGGCGACGAGCAGCACCACCGCCGTCGGCAGCAGCCAGGCGATCTGGCTGCCCATCTCCGCGCCGAGCAGCCTGCTCCACCCGGTGGCGCCCCACCCGCCGCCACCGCCGACGCTGCCGACCTCCTCGCCGGTCAACCGGCCGAACCCGTTGTAGCCCAACGCGAGTTCGAGCACGCTGTCGGTCTGCGAGCCGCCGATGTGGGGCCGGGATCCGGCGGGCGTCAGCTCGACGGCCAGCACCCACCAGCCGCCCGCGACCACCACCGCGCCCAGCGCGGCGGCCAGGTGCCCGACCTTGCGGGCGAGCCCGGCGGGCGCGAACGCCAGGTACACCAGGCCGAACGCGGGCAGCACCAGGAACGCCTGGAGCATCTTGGCCAGGAACGCGAAACCCACGGCGACGCCCGCGAGCACCAGCCACCGCGCGGACGCCCGCTCCGTCGCCCGCACCACGCAGTACGCGCCCGCCACCAGCAGCAGCACCAGCAGCGCGTCGGGGTTGTTGAACCGGAACATCAGCACCGCGACCGGCGTCAGCGCCAGCACCGCGCCCGCGATCAACCCGGCCGCCTCGCCCGCCGTGCGGCGCACCGCGGCGTGCAGCAGCCACACGCTCGCCACGCCCATCAGCGCCTGCGGGACCAGGATGCTCCACGCGTGGACCCCGAACAGCCGGGCGGACAGGCCCATCACCCACGTCGCCGCCGGCGTCTTGTCGACGGTGATGGCGCCCGGCGCGTCGGTGGCGCCGAAGAACCAGGCGTGCCAGCTCTGGGCGCCGGCCTGGGCGGCGGCGGAGTAGTAGGCGTTGGCCCACCCGGAATCACCCAGGCGCCACAGGTACAGCACCGCCGTCCCGGTCAACAACAGCAACAGGGGTAGTCGCGCTCGCATGCGACCGAGCGTGTCCGGCGGTGCTGGGTGGCCCTTGTGCCCCCGCTGTGAGCGGGCTGTGCGCGTCGCCGGGGTCCGGGGGCGCGATTCAGCGCGGCAGCCGGACCGTGAACGTGGTCCGGCCGGGCCTGCTCGTCACCCGCACGGAGCCCCGGTGCGCGGCCACCACGGCGGCCACGATCGACAGCCCGAGCCCGGTGCTGCCCGCCGCCCGCGAGCGGGACGTGTCGCCGCGCGCGAACCGCTCGAACACCTCGCCCTGGAACTCCTCCGGGATGCCGGGGCCGTCGTCGGTGACCGCCACCTCCACCGCGCCGCCGCCGCTGGACAGCGACGTCACCACGGTGGTGCCCGGCGGGGTGTGCGCGCGGGCGTTGGACAGCAGGTTCGCCAGCACCTGGTGCAGCTTGTGCTCGTCACCGGTCACCACGACGGCCTCGGGCGGCAGCCGGAGCCGCCACTCGTGCCCGGGGCCCGCGATCCGCGCGTCGCTGACCGTGTCCACCACCAGCCTCGACAGGTCGACCGGCTCCCGGCCCAGCGGCCGGCCCGCGTCCAGCCGCGCGAGCAGCAGCAGGTCCTCCACCAGCGACGTCATCCGCACCGCCTCGGACTCCACCCGCCGCAGGGCGTGCCCGACCTGCGGCGGCACCTCGTCGGTGCTGCGGCGGGTCAGCTCGGCGTACCCGCGGATCGCGGCCAGGGGCGTGCGCAGCTCGTGGCTGGCGTCGGCGACGAACTGCCGGACCCGCGTCTCGCTGGCGTGCCTGGCCTCCAGCGCGCCGCCGACGTGGCCGAGCATCTTGTTCAGCGCCAGCCCGACCTTGCCGACCTCCGTGTCGGGGTTGGCGTCCCGCTCGGGCACCCGCTCGGCCAGCGCCACCTCGCCCTGGTGCAGCGGCAGCTCCGCCACGCGGGTGGCGGTCTCGGCGACCCGGTCCAGCGGCCGCAGGGCGCGGCGCACCACGAACGTCCCGGCCAGGCTCACCGCCATCAGCCCGACCAGCGACACCCCGCCGAGGATGAAGCCCAGCCGCCACACCGTGCTGTTCACGTCGTCCAGCGACAGGCCGGTGAACAGCACGGCGCCCGTCCGGGTGGTCGCGGCGACCACCCGGAACTCGCCCTGCCCGCCCAGGTCCACGGTGCGCGGCGTGGCGCCCGTGCTCTCGGCCACCAGCGCGCTCACGTCGCGGGGCAGCTCCTCGGTCTTGGCGCTGTCGTCGAGCCGGGCGCCCTCCGGCGCGCTGCCCGGGTTGAGCACGACCACCAGCGTGCCGGGGGCGGAACCGGGCCCGTTCAGCGGCCCGTCGGGCGGCACGCCCGGCAGCGGCGGCAGCGAGCGGCTGAAGCGCTCGGCGGTGCGGACCAGCTCCTCGTCCAGCTTGCCGACCAGGAAGTCGCGCAGCGCGAACCCGCTCACCACGCCGATGACCGCGCACACCACCGCGAGCAGGGCCAGCTGCCCCACCACCAGCCGCGTGCGCAGCGACCACGTCCTAGGTCGCAGGCTTGAGGACATAGCCCGCGCCCCGCATGGTGTGGATCATCGGCGCCCGGCCGGCGTCGATCTTCTTGCGCAGGTAGGAGATGTACAGCTCGACGATGTTGGCCTGCCCGCCGAAGTCGTAGCTCCACACCCGGTCCAGGATCTGCGCCTTGGACAGCACCCGCCGGGGGTTGCGCATCAGGAACCGCAGCAGCTCGAACTCGGTCGCGGTCAGGTCGACCGACGTGCCGCCGCGGCGCACCTCGCGCGTCTCCTCGTCCAGCACCAGGTCGCCGACGACCAGCTCGGTGCCCGCGGTCGCCTCGGTGACGCCGGTGCGGCGCAGCAGGCCGCGCAGCCGCAGCACGACCTCCTCCAGGCTGAACGGCTTGGTGACGTAGTCGTCGCCGCCCGCGGTGAGCCCGGCGATCCGGTCCTCCACGGCGTCCTTCGCGGTCAGGAACAGCACCGGCAGGCCGGGCGCGTCGGCGCGCAGCCGGCGCAGCACCTCCAGGCCGTCGAAGTCGGGGAGCATGACGTCCAGCACGACCACGTCCGGGCGGAACTCGCGCGCCTCGCGCACGGCGGACGCGCCGTCCAGCGCCGTGCGCACCTCCCAGCGCTCCATCCGCAGCGCCATGGACATCAGCTCGGCGAGGGTGGACTCGTCGTCCACCACGAGGACGCGGACCGGACTGCCGTCCGGGCGGCGGAGTTCAGGGGAGGCCCCTGCTGCGGACACTGAGCGCATGCTCCCATCGTCGGCCCGGCCCATGAGCCCCTGCTGTGCCGCTCCTGTGTACCACCTGTGAAACGACCCCGCCGGTCACGGCGGTCCCCGGCGGCCGACGGACGGCGGCCGACGCACGGCCGCCGACGCACAGGCGCCGACGCACGGCCGCCGACGCACGGCCGCCGACGCACAGGCGCCGACGCACAGCCGCCGCCCAAGGACCGCACAGCCCACGCACAGGCGGCGCCGGGAGCGTGGTCGCCATGAGCAACGAACCCGAGAACCCGACCTGGGGTGACGAGCCGCCGCCGCAGGCCGCTCCCGGTCAGGCCTGGAACGGCCGCAAGACCCTCGTCGCGGCCGCCATCGCCGTGGGCATCGCGGCGGCCGGCGGCGGCGTCATCTACGCCGCGGGCAACTCCGACGCCGCCCAGCAGGGCATGGGCGGGCCGCGCGGCTACGGGACGCGCGGCGGCCCCGGCCTGGTGGTCATGGGCAGCCCGTTCGGGGACGCGCAGCACGGCGAGTTCCAGCTCGGCGAGGTCACCGAGGTCACCGACTCGTCCATCACGGTCGAGAGCGACGACGGGTACGCCCGGACCTACCAGGTGGACGGGGACACGGAGGTCGGCGGCCAGGGCGACCTGGACGACATCGACACCGGCGAGACCGTCACCGTCGTGGCCACCGACTCCACCGCCGAGCTGATCCTGCCCGGCGACGCCACGAGGGGCGGCGACGGCCGGCAGCAGCCCGGCGGGCAGCCTCCCGCGGACGGGCGGGGAACACCCCCGAACCGGTAGAAACTACCGGTATGAAGCGACTGGCGCTCTCGGCGCTCTTGGCCGTCGTGGCCGTCCTCGGGGCCGCGCCCCCGGCGTTCGCCCACACCGAACTGGTCTCCAGCGACCCGGCCGACGGCGCCGTGCTGCCGCAGCGGCCCCGGCAGCTGACGCTGACGTTCAGCGAACCGGTGCCCGCCGAGAGCGCCGGCATCACCGTGACCGGCCCGGACGGCGCGGCGTGGCCGCTGGGCGAGGTCACCGCCCAGGGCAACAGCCTGGTCGTGGCGCTCAAGGCGAGCGGGTCGCCCGCCGGGCCGCACGCCCTGAACTGGCGGGTCGAGTCCCTGGACGGCGACTTCGTGTCCGGCGTGATCACCTTCACGCTGCCCGCGCCGCCCGCCGACCAGGTCCCCGCCACGACCACCGCCGGCACCCCGGCCGCCACCGCGACCACCACGACCGGCGCCGCGCCACCCGCGACCACGACCGGCGCGGCCGAGTCCTCCTCTCCCGGCACCCCCGCGCCCGCGACCTCCTCGTCCGCACCCGCCGTCGCCGACACCGGCGGTGAGGGCGGCGGTGTGCCGACCTGGCTGGGGATCGTGCTCGCGGTCGCGCTGGCCGCGGCGGCGGTCGTGGTCGCGCTCCGCCGCCGTCGCCGGGACGCGGCCGACGACACCGGAACCGCTGGTTGAGCCGCTCCCGGTCGAGAGGACGACCGCCACTGGCTACGGTCACCCCATGACCGGATCCCCCCTGCACCGCCGGGCCCTGCTCGCGGGCGGCGCCGCCGGCGTGCTCGCCGCGGCCGGCTTCGCCCCGGCGGCGCACGCCGCGCCGGACGACCGGACCGCCGGCGCGCGCCGGTTCACGCTGACCGTGCTCGGCACCACCGACCTGCACGGCAACGTGTTCAACTGGGACTACTTCGCCGACCGCGAGTTCGACGACAGCGGCCACAACGACATCGGCCTGGCGAAGCTGTCCAGCCTGGTCAAGGCGGTCCGCCGGGAGCGCGGCGCGCACCGCACCCTGCTGATCGACGCGGGCGACACCATCCAGGGCACCCCGCTGGCCTACTACTACGCCAAGGTCGAGCCCATCGGCCGCCGCAAGGCGCACCCGATGGCCACCGCCATGAACGAACTGGGCTACGACGCCGCCGCCCTGGGCAACCACGAGTTCAACTACGGCATCCCCCTGCTGCGCGAGTTCGAGCGGCAGCTCGACTTCCCGCTGCTCGGCGCGAACGCGGTCGACGCGGCCACCGGCCGGCCCGCGTTCCGGCCCTACGTGGTCAAGACCGTGTGGCGCACGGGCTCCGCGCCGCTGCGGGTCGGCATCCTCGGCCTGACCAACCCGGGCATCGCCATCTGGGACAAGGCCCACGTCGAGGGGAGGATGACCTTCCCGGGCGTGCTGGAGCAGGCGCGCCACTGGGTGCCGCGGGTCCGCGCCGCGGGCGCCGACCTGGTCGTCGTCGCCGCGCACTCGGGCGCCGACCTGTCCTCGTCGCTGGGCGACCTGCTGCCGTTCCCGGAGAACTGCTCGGCGCTGGTCGCGGAGGAGGTGCCCGGCATCGACGCGATCCTGGTCGGCCACGCGCACACCGAGATCGCGCAGCGGTTCGTCACCAACCGGGCCACCGGGAAGCAGGTCCTGCTCACCGAACCCCTGTTCTGGGGCAAGCGGCTGAGCCTGATGGAGTTCGACCTGGAGTGGGCGCCCGGGCACGGCTGGCGGCCCACCGCGTCCCGCTCCCGGGTGCTCGACACCGCCACCGCGCCCGAGGACCCCGTGATCGTCCGCAAGCTGCGCGCCGACCACGAGCGCGTCGTGGCCTACGTGAACTCCCGGATCGGCACGTCGAAGGCCGCGATGTCCGCCGCGACCGCCCGGTACGAGGACACCGCCGTGCTGGACTTCGTCAACCGCGTGCAGGGCGAGGCCCTCAAGGCGACCCTGACCGAGGCGCTGCCGGTGCTGTCCCTGGCCTCGCCGTTCAACAAGGCGGCGGCGATCCCGGCGGGCGAGGTGTCGGTGCGCGACGTGGCCGGCCTCTACGTCTACGACAACACGCTGCTCGGCGTGCGGCTCACCGGCGCGCAGCTCAAGGACTACCTGGAGCGCTCGGCGTCCTACTTCAAGGCGGTCGGCACGCCCGGTCCGCACCAGCCCGACGCGCTGACCAACGCGGGCGGCACGCCCGACTACCTCTACGACGTGGCCGCCGGCCTGGACGCGCCGCTGACCTACGACATCGACCTGGCGAAGCCGGTCGGGCAGCGGGTGGTCGGCCTCGCCTACGGCGGCACGCCCGTGGCGCCCGACCAGGCGTTCGCCGTGGCGGTGAACAACTACCGGCAGTCCGGCGGCGGCAACTTCCCGCACGTCGCCACCGCGCCCGTGCTGCACAACCGGCAACTGGAGATCCGGCAGCTCCTCATCGAGTGGGTGCGGGAGCGCGGCGAGATCGACCCGGCCGCGTTCTCCTCCACCGACTGGCGGCTGGTCGTCGACGGCGCGCCGGTGGTGGTCGCGTGACGCTGTCCGACGTGCTGCGGCCGGAGCTGGACGTGCTGTTCTGCGGCATCAACCCCGGCCTGATGTCGGCGGCCAAGGGGCAGCACTTCGCCCGGCCCGGCAACCGGTTCTGGCCCGCGCTGCACCTGTCCGGCTTCACGCCGCGCCTGTTCGACCCCTCCGAGCAGGACGAGCTGCTCGACCTGGGCCTGGGCATCACGAACCTGGTGGCGCGGCCGAGCGCGAAGGCCGAGGAGCTGACGCCCGAGGAGCTGCGGGCGGGCGGCGAGCGGCTGACCGCGGTGGCGCGGGAGTACCGGCCGAAGTTCGTGGCGGTGGTGGGCGTGACGGCCTACCGGACGGCGTTCGGGCGCAAGAAGGCCCAGGTCGGGCCGCAACCCGAGCCGATCGCGTCGTCACGGCTGTGGCTGCTGCCGAACCCGAGCGGGCTCAACGCGCACTACCGGCTGGCGGACCTGGCCGAGGTGTTCGGCGAACTGCGGTCAGAGGTTGCGCAGACCGGCTAGCACCCGTTCCAGCAGCACCAGGTCGGGGCCGCCGGGCGCGGCGGCGTTGTCGTGCGCCGCCACCACGCCCATGCCGATCAGGTCGCCGACGAGCACCCGGGCCACGCCCAGCGGCACCGACAGCACCGCCGAGACCTCCGCGACGGACCTCGGGCCGAGCGCGCACAGCTCGACGATCGACCGCTGCTCGGAGGTGCTCTCGCGCAGGGCGACCGCGATGCCGTCGCCCTCCAGCGAGATCAGCGTCTCCAACCGCAGGTCGTAGGAGGCGGACGTGCGGCCGCCCGTCCACGCGTAGGGCCGGACCAGCGGCCCGGAGAACTCCTCGACCACCGACTCGGCCGGGACCTCGGGCTCGGGCGCCCGACCGGCCGGGATCATCGGTCGCGTGTCGGCGTCCGGCTCGGGTCCCGGCAGCGGGTGCTCCCGCCGGTGCCCCTCCGGGCGTTCGAGCTGCCCCTCCTGCCCCTCCTGCTCCTCGTGGCGATCTTCGAGGCTGCGGCGGAGGGCGGCCGAACCGAACCGGGCCCCGGTGGCGCCCACCTCGCCGCGCAGCGACCGGCGGCGCCGGACCTGCTTGGGCTGTTCGGCGGGCTGGTCGTCTAAGCTGCGGCGGAAAGCGGACGAGCCGAAGCGCGCGCCGGTCGTGCCGACCTCGCCCCGCAGCGACCGGCGGCGCCTGCGCTCCGCGCCACCGGTGGGCTCCGGCTCCGAGCTGCCTGTGCTCACATTCCGGGAACCGTAGACGGAAGCGCGTCCGGGTGATGACGGGCGTGTTTCGAGTCCGTGCAATCCTCGTTAACCGGGTGCTCGTGCGGTCGCATGTGCACCCTTGCGCGATGATGGGCGCGTGCGCATCCGCGAGGTGGAGATCTCCGACGACATGATCAGGCTGGGCCAGTTCCTCAAGCTGGCGGGCCTGGCGGACAACGGCGCCCACGCGCGTGAGCTGGTCGAAGCCGAGGAGGTGACGGTCAACGGCCGCACCGAGACCCGTCGCGGCGCCCAGCTGAAGCACGGCGACGTCGTGGCCGTGGGCACCGACAAGGCCCGCCTGATCGCCGCCACCCGACCCGAGTGAACGAACGCTCACACCCCGCGGCCCCACCCGCAACCCGCAACTCACCGGCCCTGAACGTACGACTCACCCGACCTGAACGTACGACTCACCGGCCCTGAACGTACGACTCGCGGTGTCCGACCGGAGGACACGCGGTGCCGGACCGGAGGACACGCGCGGAGCCCGGCGTGTCGTCCAGTCGGACATCGCGTGTCGTCCACCGGGGCATCGCGAGTCGTACGTTCGCGTCGCGCGAGTCGTACGTTCGGGACCGGTGAGTCGTACGTTCAGGGGCGGGGTGTCGTGGGTTCACCGGGTGATCGGGTGGCGTTCGGGGTGGTGTGTTCGGGGGACGGGGATTGCGCGCGGCGGGAAAGTGGTGTTGGTCACCCGCGGGTGGTCGGGTGGGTGAATTGGTTGCCGGTCGTTGCCGGTGTGTTGCGCCGAATAGCTCATCCCGCTCTGTGAATGGGTGATGTCCGTCCGCTGTGGTGCGGCTCCGGGGGTGGCTCGTCCAGTCCTTTTCCGCTACTTTCCGCTGGGGATCGGTCTTGATTCGAATAACCCCTGTAACGCGGTGCGGGCCTGGAGCGATGATCCTGCCCCCAGGCGGCGCCGACCACTGTGGATGCCGGGTCCCCCGTGCGGGAGGCCCTTTTCCGCCCCAGTGCGGTCGGTGACCTGAAGTCACACCGCGAACCTCCTGGGTGTGCGCCGTGCGCCGCACCGGGGAATCACGATCCGGACCACCCCCGCGCCGTGTGTAACGCGCGGCCGGCGCATGACGAATGACGGTTCGCGGGGCTGAAAAACGCCGTCCGCACATTTGCTGCACACCACGCGGGTCCGTCGGGGATGTCCTGCGAACGACGCACGTCCGTACCGGCTCAACCGGGGGAGCACCACGATGAGCGAGCAGGTCCAGCACGCGGGGCACAGACCCGTGGCACGGGTCGGCGCCACCCGACGCGCCACCCACCCGACGGTCGGCGGTTGGGAGCCCGCCTACCGCTACGGCGTCATCGCGGCCGACGTCCTGTGCACCGTCCTGGTCGTCGTGCTGGCGGGCGCCGTGCTCCAGGCGCGGCACGCCTCCTTCGGCCCGCTGCCGATGCTCGCCCTGGAGGCGGTCACCGTCGCGGTGGTGCTCGGCTCGCTGTTCCTCAACCGGGCGTGGAGCGCCACGGTGCTCGGCCAGGGCGCGGAGGAGTTCCGCCGACTCGGCCGCGGCCTGTTCGGCTCCGTCGTCGCGCTGGGCCTGGGCGCGCTCGCGGCGGCGCTGCCCGGCGCCCGCCTGTGGGTCTTCGTGGTCGGCCCGGCCGTCGCGCTGGTCGCCTTCCCGGTCCGCTACGCCCTGCGCCGCCCGCTGCACCGGGCCCGCGGCGAGGGCCGCTGCCTGCTCCCGGTGCTGGCCGCGGGCAACGTCGACACGGTCAAGGACCTGGTGTCCCGCACCCGCCGCGCCCCGCACCTGGGCTGGCGCGTGGACGCGGTGTGCACGGTCGACGGCCGCGCCGAGATCGGCGTCGAGCTGGACGGCGTCCCGGTCGTCGGCCGCTTCGACGAGCTGGCCGAGCAGGTCCGCCGCGGCGGCTACCGGATCGTCGCGGTCACGCCCGACGCCTACTGGACGCCCCGCCGCCTCCAGCGGCTGGCCTGGGACCTGGAGGGCACCGGCACCGAGATGGTCGTCGCCGCCGCCCTGATGGACTTCGCCGGCCCGCGCCTGCACGTCACCGGCGTGCTGGGGATGCCGCTGCTGCGGGTCAGCGAGCCGTCGTTCACCGGGTTCCGCCGCCTGGTCAAGGCGACCGTGGACAAGATCGGCTCGGCGGTGCTGCTGACCGTGCTCAGCCCGGTGCTGCTGGCGGTCGCGGTGGCGATCATGGTCGACACCAGGGGACCGGTGCTCTACAAGCAGCGCCGCGTCGGCCGGGACGGCGTGCCGTTCACGATCCTGAAGTTCCGCACCATGGTCACCAACGCCGACGCGCTGCGCGCCAAGCTCCAGCAGCTCAACGAGGGCGCGGGCGTGCTGTTCAAGATGAAGCGCGACCCGAGGGTCACTGCGGTCGGCCGCTTCCTGCGCCGCTACTCCCTCGACGAGCTGCCCCAGCTGTTCAACGTGCTCAACGGCACGATGTCGCTGGTCGGCCCCCGGCCGCCGCTGCCCGAGGAGAGCGCCAAGTACGGCCCGGACATGCGCCGCCGGCTGCTGGTCAAGCCCGGCCTGACCGGCCTGTGGCAGGTCTCCGGCCGCAGCGACCTGTCGTGGGAGGAGTCCGTGCGGCTCGACCTCCGCTACGTGGAGGACTGGTCGCTGGCACTGGACGCGCTGATCTTGTGGAAGACCTTCCGCGCCGTGTTCGGCGGGCAGGGGGCGTACTGACATGACCACCCCGAGCACGACCACCCCGAGCACGACGACCCCGAGCACGACGACCCGGAGCGCCGGTGAGCGCCGCGAGAGGGAGAACGAGATGGACCAGCCGATCGGCGTCGCCGTGATCGGCGCCGGCTACTGGGGCCCGAACCTGGTGCGCAACGCCCAGGCCACGCCCGGTCTCAAGCTGCGCTACCTGTGCGACCTGGACACCGAGCGCGCCCGCCGCGTGCTGGGCGACTACTCGACGGTCCGGGTGTCCGGCTCGCTCGACGACGTGCTCGCCGACCCGGCGGTCGACGCGGTCGCCATCGCCACCCCGGCCGCCACCCACCTGCCGGTCGCGCTGGCCGCCCTGCGCGCCGGCAAGCACGTGCTGGTGGAGAAGCCGCTGGCGGCCAACTACGCCGACGGCCTGGCGCTGGTGCGGGAGGCCGAGGACCGCGGCCTGACCCTGATGCTGGACCACACGTTCGTCTACACGCCGACCGTCCAGCACCTGCGCCGGCTGGTGCGCGGCGGCGAGCTGGGCGCCGTGCAGTACCTCGACTCGGTGCGCATCAACCTCGGCCTCGTGCAGCCGGACGTGGACGTGTTCTGGGACCTCGCGCCCCACGACCTGTCGATCTTCGACGCGATCCTGCCCGACGACGTGCGCGTCGCCCGGGTCTCCGCGCACGGCTCGGACCCGATCGGCGCGGGCCGCGCCTGCGTCGGCCACCTGACGCTGGAGCTGTCCGACGGCGTGCTGGCCCACGTGCACGTGAACTGGCTGTCCCCGACCAAGATCCGCACCATGATCGTCGGCGGTTCCCGCCGCACGGTCGTCTGGGACGACCTCAACGCCGTCCAGCGCCTGTCCGTGCACGACCGGGGCGCCGACCGCATCGAGGACGACGAGGACCGCCGCCAGGCGATCATCTCCTACCGGCGCGGCGACACCGTGGCGCCGGCGCTGCCGGAGCGGGAGGCGCTGCGCGGCGTGATGGCGGAGTTCGCCGCCTCCATCACCGAGAAGCGCGCCCCGCTCACCGACGGCTGGTCGGGCCTGCGGGTGCTGGCCATCCTCGAAGCCGCCTCCGCGAGCCTGGCCGCGGGCGGCGAGTTCGTCACCGTCGACCACCCCACCCCCGACCGCCTCGTCACCGCGTAAGCACCACCGGAAGGAAAGCACCATGTCGGAAGCGGCTCAGCCGATCAGCGGGCAGCGCGCCCTCGTCACCGGAGGGGCGGGCACCATCGGCTCCGCGGTGGTCGACCAGTTGCTCGCCGCCGGCGCCGCCGAGGTGGTGGTGCTGGACAACTTCGTGCGCGGGCGCAGGGAGAACCTGGCCGACGCGACCGCCGCCGCGGGCGACCGGCTCACCGTCGTCGAGGGCGACATCAACGACCGCGCGCTGCTCGCCGAGCTGTCGAAGGGCACCGACCTGGTGTTCCACCTGGCGGCGATCCGCATCACCCAGTGCGCCGAGGAACCCAGGCTGGCGCTGGAGTGCCTGGTGGACGGCACGTTCACGGTCGTGGAGGCCGCCGCCGCGGCGGGCGTGAAGAAGGTCGTGGCCTCGTCGTCGGCGTCGGTCTACGGCCTGGCCGAGACCTTCCCGACCACCGAGCGCCACCACCCGTACAACAACGACACGTTCTACGGCGCGGCCAAGGCGTTCAACGAGTCCATGCTGCGCAGCTTCAAGGCCATGTACGACCTGGACTACGTGGCGCTGCGCTACTTCAACGTCTACGGCCCCCGCATGGACGCCCACGGCAAGTACACCGAGGTGCTCATCCGCTGGATGGAGCGCATCGCCGCCGGGCAGCCGCCGCTGATCTTCGGCGACGGCGCGCAGACCATGGACTTCGTCCACGTGCACGACATCGCCCGCGCGAACGTGCTGGCCGCCAAGGCGCCGGTCACCGACCAGGTCTACAACATCGCCAGCGCCCAGGAGACCAGCCTCAGGGAGCTGGCCCTGGCGCTGCTGTCCGCGATGGACTCGGACCTGCCGCTGGAGCACGGCCCGGAGCGCAAGGTCAACGGCGTCACCCGCCGCCTGGCCGACATCTCCGCCGCCGCGCGCGACCTCGGCTGGAAGCCCGAGATCGGCCTGGTGGACGGCCTGCGCGGGCTGGTCGAGTGGTGGGTCGGGCTGGGCGACGGCGCCGCCGAGGCGGTCCGGTGATCCCCGTGATGAAGCCCTGGCTGGGCGAGGAGGAGGCGCGGGCAGCGTCCGCCGCCGTGCTGTCCGGCTGGGTCGCGCAGGGCCCGAAGGTCGCCGCGTTCGAGGACGCCTTCGCCCGCCGCGTCGCCGCGCTGCACGCCGTGGCGCTGTCGTCGTGCACGACCGCGCTGCACGTGGCGCTGCACCTGCTCGACGTCGGGCCCGGCGACGAGGTCGTCGTGCCGTCGCTGTCGTTCATCGCCACCGCCAACGCGGTGCGCTACTGCGGCGCCACGCCGGTGTTCGCCGACGTGGAGCCGGAGACCGGCAACCTGTCCGCGGCGACCGTCGAGCAGGTGCTCACCGAGCGCACCAAGGCGGTGCTGCTGGTGCACCAGGCCGGCGTGCCGGCGGACGTGGAGCAGGTGCGAGCGCTGTGCCGGCCGCGCGGCGTCACCGTGGTCGAGGACGCGGCCTGCGCGGCGGGGTCGACCTACCGCGGCGTGCCGGTCGGCGCGGACGCGGAGCTGGCCGCCTGGTCGTTCCACCCGCGCAAGCTGATCACCACCGGCGAGGGCGGGATGCTCACCACGAACCACGAGCCGTGGGCCGTGCGGGGCAGGCGGCTGCGCGAGCACGGCATGAGCGTCAGCGCGGCGGAGCGGCACAGCGGCGGCGGCGCGGTCGTGGAGAGCTACCTGGAGACCGCGTTCAACTACCGGATGACCGACATCCAGGCCGCGGTCGGCCTGGTGCAGCTGACCAAGCTGGACGCGATCGTGCGACGCAGGCGCGAGCTGGCCGCGCGCTACCACGAGCTGCTCGCGGACGTGCCGGGCCTGCGCGCGGTCACCGACCCGGAGCACGGCACGACCAACTACCAGTCGTTCTGGGTCGTGCTCCCGGAGGACGCGCCCGTGTCCCGCAACGAGGTCCTGACCCGGCTCGCCGAGCGCGGCGTGTCCGCGCGCCGCGGGATCATGGCCTCCCACCTGGAACCGGCGTACGCGGGCCACCCGCACGTCGACCTGCCGGTGACCGAGGTGTTCACCGGCCGGTCGCTGATCCTCCCGCTCTACCACGACCTGGGCGAGGCCGACCAGCACGCGGTGGTCGACGGCCTCAAGGCGGCCCTGGAGCTCCCCCTGGTGTCGCGGTAGCGACAGGAACGCGGACGTCCTCCGCCGCGGGCGACTCCCGCCCGCGGCGGAGGACCTCCCCAAGTCGGCTACTCCCCGTGACCTGTGGCCCGACGGTCACCTATTCGGCCGTACGCCCCGATTTCTCAGGGTGTAACGCGCGGCCGCCTCGTCACGACGATCGGAGCAACAGCGCTCCGCTGGTCGATGCAGTGTCCGGGTTTTGACCCAGAGTAGCCGGCCGCCTTGTCCGAAAGGTGATCCACCATGACCGCCCTCCCGTCCCGGGCGAGACCGAGACCCGCGCTCGCGGCCGACCTGCTGAGACTGCTCGTGGTGACCGCCCTGGCGGCGTCCCTCCTGGTGGTCGTCAGCGTGTTCCGCGCGCCCGAGGCGGCTGCCGCGCCGTGCGACGCCCCCGTGGTCAACAAGGTGGCGTGCGAGAACACCAGGCAGGGCACCCCGGACTGGCAGGTCGGCTACCGCGACGAGTCGATCCTCGGCTTCACCACGGACATCAGCGTCAACCCCGGCGGCCGGGTCGACTTCAAGATGCTGACCAGCGCGCCCTCCTACTACATCGACATCTACCGGCTCGGCTGGTACGGCGGCGTCGGCGCGCACTTCAAGCAGCGGATCACCCGCACCACCCCGCAGAACCAGGACCCGTGCAAGCGCGGCACCGACGGCAGCGCGCTCATCGACTGCGGCAACTGGAACGTCTCGCTGAGCTGGAACGTGCCCACCGACGCCGTCTCCGGCCTGTACTACGCGCGGGCGCACCGCAACGACACCGGCGCGGAGAACGAGATCGTGTTCGTCGTCCGCGACGACAGCAGCACCTCGAAGATCCTGTTCCAGACCTCCGACTCCACGTGGGTGGCCTACAACCGCTACGGCGGCAACAGCCTGTACTTCGGCGACGGCCCCGGGCAGGGCGGCCAGGCGTACAAGGTGAGCTACAACCGGCCCTACACCGGCGGCGACGGCGACGACAACTTCATCTTCAACGCCGAGTACCCGATGCTGCGGTTCCTGGAGCGCAACGGCTACGACCTGAGCTACACCACCGACGTGGACTCCGCCCGCCGCGGGCACCTGATCAAGAACCACAAGGTGTTCATGGCCGTCGGCCACGACGAGTACTGGTCCAACGAGCAGCGCGCGAACGTCGAGGCGGCCCGCGCGGCGGGCGTGCACCTGGCGTTCCTGACCGGCAACGAGATCTTCTGGAAGACCCGCTGGGAACCCTCCATCGACGACTCCCGCACGCCGTGGCGGACCATCGCCAGCTACAAGGAGACCAAGGGCACCCAGAGCGACGGCCTGCCGGACTGGACCGGCACCTGGCGCGACCCGCGCTACCCCGACCAGGACGGCGGCCGGCCCGAGAACGCGTTGCTGGGCAACATCTTCACCGTCAACGGCCGCCGCGAGGACTCCCTCCAGGTGCCCGCCGCCTACGGCAAGATGCGGCTGTGGCGGCACACCGACCTGCAGGGCATGGCCGCCGACGCCACCTACACCTTCCAGCCCGGCACCCTCGGCTACGAGTGGAACTCCGTGGAGGACAACGGCTTCCAGCCGCCGGGCGTGGCGCAGCTGTCCCGCACCACGGTGGACATGCCCGACGGTCCGTACGTGCTCCAGAACCACGGCGACCACTACACCCCCGACACCAAGACCCACGCGATCACCTACTACCGGCACCCCAGCGGCTCGCTGGTGTTCGGCGCGGGCACCGTGCAGTGGGCGTGGGGCGTCGACGACGAGCACGCCTTCCTGACCAACACGCCCACCTCCGACGTCCGGATGCAGCAGGCCACGGTCAACTTCCTGGCCGACATGGGCGTGTCCGCCACGACGCTCCAGCCGAACCTGGTGCAGGCCACCGCGAGCACCGACGCCGTCCCGCCGACGGTGGCGTTCACCACCGTGCCGCCGGTGTCGGCGGTCGGCGCCCCCTACGCGTTCGGCGGCTCGGTCGTCGACGTCGGCGGCCGGGTCGCCGGCGTCGAGGTGTCCACCGACGGCGGCAACCGCTGGCACCCGGCGAACTGGCTCGCCGGCCAGGGCACCTGGACCTACACCTACACGCCGACCAAGTCCGGCCCGGCGAGCCTGCGGGTGCGCGCGGTGGACGACTCGCTGAACCTGTCCACCCCGGTCGTGGCCACGCCGGGCGTGAGCGCCCGCACCTGCCCGTGCGGGCTGTGGACCGACGCCGACACCCCCGACGTGGTGGACAGCGGCGACCCGTCGCCGCTGGAGCTGGGCGTGAAGTGGCGGGCGAGCGGCGACGGCTACGTGCGCGGCGTCCGCTTCTACAAGGGCCCCGGCAACACCGGCACGCACACCGGCACCCTGTGGTCCGCCTCCGGTCAGCAGCTCGCCACCGGCACGTTCGTCGACGAGACCGCGAGCGGCTGGCAGAACCTGGTCTTCGCCCAGCCCGTGCAGGTCTTCGCCGGCACCACCTACGTCGTGTCGTACTTCGCCCCCAAGGGCCACTACTCCTACGACCTGGAGTACTTCTTCCAGCAGCAGCGCTACCTGGAACCGCTGACCGCGCCGAAGAACGGCGAGGACGGGCCCAACGGCCTGTTCCGCTTCGGCTCGACCGGCTTCCCGACGCAGTCCCACTGGGGCAGCAACTACTGGGTCGACGTGGTGTGGGCTCCGGACCCCGGACCCGACCTGCGCGCGCCCCTGCTGACGGCCACCGCGCCGCTGGCCGGCGAAGGCACCGTCCCGCTCACCCCGGCGATCTCCGGCTCCTACGACGAGGTGATCGCGCCCGGCTCCGCCCAGTTCACGCTGACCGGCCCGAACGGCGCGGTGTCCGGCTCGACCGCGCTGTCCGAAGAGGACAAGAAGGTCACCTTCACGCCCTCGCAGCCGCTGAACCCGAACACCTCCTACACGGTGGCGCTGCGCGTGTCGGACGCGGCGGGCAACCAGTCGGTCCGGACGACCTGGTCGTTCACCACCGGCGCGACCAGGCCCGCCACGTGCCCGTGCACGATCTGGGACGACTTCGCCCGGCCCGCCGTCTACGCGGCCGACGACGGCACCCCGACCGAGGTCGGCACCAA
This sequence comes from Actinosynnema sp. NPDC059797, assembly GCF_042732085.1. Lineage (NCBI taxonomy): Bacteria > Bacillati > Actinomycetota > Actinomycetes > Pseudonocardiales > Pseudonocardiaceae > Actinosynnema > Actinosynnema sp. NPDC059797. The sequence goes on along the minus strand of NZ_JBHWIE010000010.1, from coordinate 31,675 downwards.
GGTCCGCTTCAACGGCAAGGGCGAGGTGCTCGGCATCCGCTTCTTCAAGGGCGCGGGCAACACCGGCACGCACACCGGCACCCTGTGGTCGGCCAACGGCCTGATCCTGGCCACCGGCACGTTCGAGGACGAGACCGCCAGCGGCTGGCAACGGCTGATCTTCGCCGGTCCCGTCCAGGTCCAGGCGAACACGACCTACGTCGTGTCCTACCACGCGCCCAACGGCCGCTACTCGGTCACACCGGGCGGGTTCGCCGACCAGGGCGCGAGCCACGCGGGCCTGCGGGCGCTCGCCGACGGCGTGGACGGCCCCAACGGCGTCTACCGCTACGGCGACGGCGGCGTGATGCCGGACAAGACCTACAACGCCACCAACTACTGGGTCGACGTCATCTACCGCAACGGCCTCAACGGCGACACCACGCCGCCCACCGCGACCAACCGGTCGCCGGGCGTCGACGCCACGGGCGTGCCGGTCACCGCGCCGCTGACCGCGACGTTCAGCGAGCCGGTGGACCCGGCGTCCGCCCAGGTCGAGCTGAGCGACCCGCGCGGCGCGAAGCTCACCGGCTCGCTCTCGCTGTCCGGCGACCAGAAGACGATCACCTGGACGCCGGCGGGCAAGCTCGTGCCGAACACCCGGTACACCGCGCGCGTGCTGATCGCCGACGTCAACGGCAACCCGATGCCGAACCCGGTGACGTGGTCGTTCACCACCGCGAGCACGGCGATCTGCCCGTGCTCGCTGTTCAGCCCGGCCACCGTGCCCACGGTCCGGTCGGCGGCCGACTCGGGCACCTACGAGCTGGGCGTGCGGTTCACGCCCACCTCGGGCGGCCGGATCACCGGCGTGAAGTTCTACAAGAGCGCCGAGAACACCGGCACGCACACCGGCACCCTGTGGTCGCCCAGCGGGCAGGAACTGGCCAAGGGCACGTTCCAGAACGAGACCGCCACCGGCTGGCAGACGCTCACCTTCGCGAGCCCGGTGTACGTGACCGCGGGCCGGACCTACACCGCCTCGTACACCACGACCACGGGCAAGTACTCCGTGGACGGCGGGTACTTCAGCGGCCACCAGGTGGTCTCCGGGCCGCTGACCGCGCCCGCGGCCGACAACGGCGGCAACGGCGTCTACCGCGTGGGCGCCGGCCACCCGACCGACTCCTACGCGGGCGGCAACTACTGGGTGGACGTGGTGTACCTGCCCAACGACGACAACGACCCGCCGGTGGTCAACGGGCGCACCCCGCTCGACGGCGCCGGCCAGGTGTCGCGCACCGCGCCGCTGACCATCGCCTTCGACGAGCCGGTCGACCTCGCCTCGGCGCAGTTCGCCCTGGTCGACTCGGGCGGCGCGACGCTCGCGGGCACGCTGTCGCTGTCGGCGAACCAGCAGCAGGTGACCTGGACGCCCGCGGCGCCGCTGGGCGGCGGGGCCACCTACACCGCGAGCCTGCGCATCGCCGACGTCTACGGCAACGTGATGGCCGCGCCGACCACGTGGTCGTTCACCACGACCACCGCCGGGGACTGCCCGTGCTCGCTGTTCAGCGCGGCGACCGTGCCCACCGTGGCGTCGGACGACGCGACCGGCCCGCACGAGCTGGGCGTGCGGTTCGTGCCCTCGGCCAACGGCGAGGTCACCGGGATCAGGTTCTACAAGGGCGCGGGCAACACCGGCACGCACACCGGCACTCTGTGGTCGCCCACCGGGCAGGAACTGGCCAAGGGCACGTTCCAGAACGAGACCGCCACCGGCTGGCAGACCCTCGTCTTCGACGAGCCCGTGCGCGTCAACGCCGGCACCGCGTACGTGGCGTCGTACTTCGCGCCCAACGGCCGGTACTCCGTGGACGTCGGGTACTTCGCGGGCAACTCGGTGACCAGCCCGCCGCTGAGCGCGCCGGCCAGCGCCGAGGGCATGGCGAACGGCCTGTACAAGAGCGGCGGCCCGGGGTTCCCGGAGCAGTCCTACGCGGGCAGCAACTACTGGGTCGACGTCGTGTTCACCACCGGATGAGCGCGCCCCGGCCCCTGCTCCTGGTGGGCGGCGGCGGACTGGCCCGCGAGGTCCTCGCGGCCGTCCGCCTCCTCCCGGACCGGTGGCGGCCCGTGGGCGCGCTGGACGACGACCCGGCGCGGCACGGCGCGGACCTGGACGGCCTGCCGGTGGTCGGCGGGTCGGACCTGGTGCACGAGCTGACCGACGCGGCGGTGCTGGTGTGCGTGGCCAACGCGCACCGGCCCCGCGGCCGGCTGGGCGTGGTGGCCCGGCTCGGCCTGCCCGCCGACCGGTACGCGACGGTGGTCCACCCCGCGGCGTCGGTGGCCGCGGGCGCGGCGGTGGGACCGGGCTCGGTCCTGCTCGCCGGAGTCGTGGTGACCACGCCGCTGCGCCTGGGGGCGCACGTGGTCGCCATGCCGCACGTGCTGATCACCCACGACGACGAGGTGGCCGACGGCGCGACGTTCGCCGGCCGCGCGTCCCTGGGCGGGTCGGTGCGCGTGGGGGAGGGCGCCTACCTCGGGCAGGGCAGTGCGGTCCGGGAAGGCGTGTCGATCGGCGCGGGAGCCGTGGTGGGCATGGGCTCGGTGGTGCTCCACGACGTCCCCGCGGGTGAGGTCTGGGCGGGCAACCCCGCCCGACGACTGCGAGAGGGGAACGGTTCGTGATCGACATCCCGCTGGTGGACCTGCGTGCCCAGCACGACCAGGTCGCCGACGAGGTCGCCGAGGGCTGGGCGGAAGTGCTCAAGACCACCGCCTTCATCGGCGGCCCCCAGGTGGCCGCGTTCGAGGAGGAGTTCGCCTCCTACCAGGGCGTGGCCCACTGCGTCGGCGTCGGCAACGGCACCGACGCGATCGAGCTGGCGCTGCGCGCCCTGGAGGTCGGGCCGGGCGACGAGTGCGTGCTGCCCGCCAACACGTTCATCGCCACCGCCGAGGCGGTGGCCCGCACCGGCGCCACGCCCGTGCTGGTCGACTGCGTGGCCGACACCGGCCTGATCGACCCGTCGCTGGTGCCCGCCGCGCTGTCGCCGCGCACCAAGGCGCTGCTGCCGGTGCACCTGTACGGGCAGGCCGCCCCGGTCGAGGCGCTGCGGGAGTTCGGCGTGCCGATCGTCGAGGACGCGGCGCAGGCGCAGGGCGCGCGGCGGCACC
>NZ_JBHWIE010000010.1:0-28500 GCF_042732085.1 Actinosynnema sp. NPDC059797 | reverse complement strand
CGGCGGCACGGCGTGCCCGTCGGCGGGCTCGGCGACCTCGCCGCGACCAGCTTCTACCCGGGCAAGAACCTCGGCGCCTACGGCGACGGCGGCGCGGTGCTGACGTCGTCCGCGGCGCTCGCGGAGGCCGTGCGGCTGCTGCGCGAGCACGGGTCGCCGCGCAAGTACGAGCACACCGTGCTGGGCTTCAACAGCCGGCTCGACACGCTCCAGGCCGTGGTGCTGTCGGCGAAGCTGCGCCGGCTGGAGGGCTGGAACGACGCCCGGCGCGCGGCGGCCGACCGGTACTCGGCGATGCTGGCCGACGTGCCCGGCGTCGCGCGGCCGGTCGTGCTGGAGGGCAACCTGCCGGTGTGGCACCTGTACGTGGTGCGCGTCCCCGAGCGCGACCGGGTGCTCAAGGCGCTGCACGGCGCCGGCGTGGGCGCGGGCATCCACTACCCGACCCCCGTGCACCTGACGGGCGCGTTCGAGTCCCTGGGCCACGCGCCGGGCGACTTCCCGGTGGCCGAGGCCGTGGCGGGGGAGATCCTGTCGCTGCCGCTGTTCCCGGAGATCACGCCGGCGCAGCAGGAGCGGGTCGTGGCCGCGCTCGCCGAGGCCGTGCGGTGAGCGGGGTCTTCGTGCACCCCCGCGGGCTGTGCGAGAGCACCGAGGTCGGCGACGGCACGCGGGTGTGGGCGTTCGCGCACGTGCTGCCCGGCGCCCGCGTCGGCCGGGGCTGCAACATCTGCGACGGCGCGTTCGTCGAGGGCGGCGCGGTGCTCGGCGACAACGTGACGGTGAAGAACGGCACGCTCGTGTTCGACGGCGTGGTGTGCGAGGACGACGTGTTCCTCGGGCCGAACGTGCTGTTCACCAACGACCTGCGCCCGCGCGCGGCGATCAAGCGCGGCGGCGCGGAACTGCTGTCCACGGTGGTGCGGCGGGGCGCGACGCTCGGCGCGGGCACCGTGGTGGTCTGCGGGGTCGAGATCGGCGAGCACGCGTTCGCCGCCGCCGGCTCCGTGGTGACCCGGGACGTGCCCGCGCACGCGTTCGTGGCCGGCAACCCGGCGCGGCACAAGGGCTGGGTGTGCGCCTGCGGGCAGCGCCTGGACGCCGTGCTGGCGTGCCCGGACTGCGGCAACCGCCACGCGGAGGGCGACAAGGGCCTCACCCGCGCCTGAAGACCTGCCCGGGGCCTCCAGGACCGCCGTCCCCGGAGGCCCCGGGCGCCAGGCCCGGCGGACTAGCGGACGGCGCCGCCCGCGGCCACGTCCGACCCGGCCAGCGGCCCGCGGCCCGCGCCCGGCTCGGCGAGGGCGATGCGCAGCGCCGCGCCGGACAGCCCGATCGTGGTGAACACCATGCCGGTCGCCACGCCGAAGCTCAGCAGGTCGAACGTCGCCGAGGCGATCCCGCCGACCAGCACCGCCGCCAGCAGGCAGCTCGCCAGGCCCCTCAGGTTCTCGTCGCGGCTGACCAGGCGCGTGCGCAGGGTCGCGTAGCAGGCGGCCAGGAACATGCCGATGAGCGCGAACAGACCCAGGTAGCCGTTCTCGATCAGCGTCAGCAGGAACTGGTTGTCCAGGATCGTGTACTTCGTCGGCAGGAACGTGCCGAAACCGCGACCCAGCAACGGGTTCAGGTCGATCTGGTCGGCCGCCGCCTCGTAGTCCGCGGTGCGCGCCTTGACGCTCGGGTCGTCCTCGATGTTGGCGAACATGCCGCGGATCGTGCCGAACAGGCCCGGCACGGTCAGGCTCGCGCCGAGGAAGAACCCGATGCCCAGCAGCGTGACGGTGAGCTTGCGGCGGCGGGGGAGGGTGAGGACCAGCACGACGCCCGCGACGGCCATGCCGAGGATCGCGGTGCGGGACAGCGCGGTCAGACCGCCCAGGCCCACCATGGCCAGGCACAGCCACCAGCGCAGCTGCGGCGTGCCCTCGTCGCGGGCGCGGAACACGTAGTGCGCGCCCAGCGGCACGGCCATCGCGCACACCAGGCCGTACTCGATGGGGTGGTTGGTGGTGCCCGTGGGGCGGCGGAAGATCGACCGGCTCTCCATCGCCGAGTAGGCGTTCTCCTGGGTGCGCAGGCCGGGCAGGCTCACGTAGGAGGCGAGGTCGACGCCGACGCCGAACTGCACCAGGCCCACGAACGCGATCAGCGCCGAGCAGGCCAGCACCAGCTTGAGCACCTTGTCCAGGCGCTCGCGGGTCCGGATGGCGTCGCAGGCGAACAGCGCCACGCTGATGGTGGCCACGATGCGCACCATGCTGCTGTCGGCGACGGTCAGCTCGTCCATCGGCAGCCAGCGGCGGGTGGCGACCGCGTAGGTGGCCAGGTGCATGGCCAGGTAGATGAGCACGGCGGTGCGCAGCGCGTTGCGGCCCTTGCCCATGCCGAGGGTGTCGACCATGTGGGCGGACAGCGACAGCACGCCCAGCAGCAGCGCCACCACGAGCGCGGGCGGCAGGGTCATCGGCACGAACGACAGCACCAGCCGGGCCGGGATCACCAGCAGCGCCAGCAGGTAGGCGCAGACGAGCGTGGCGCCGTCCGCGCGGTGCCGCACGCGGGTCAGGGCGCTCATCTCACCGGGGGTCTTCGCGGGTGGGCCAGGTCGGCGCCCCGGGCTTCGGCTGGTCCGGCCGGCTGACGGCGGCGATCTTCACGGTCTGCTCGCTGGCCGTGGGCTGCACCTTGACCGTCTGCTCGGCGGCCGTGGGCTGCCTGCGCGCGAGCGGGCGCTGCACGGGCCCACCGGCCGGCTGGTCGGGCCGCCGCGGCTGACCGTTGAGCGGGGGCCGCTGGGCCTGCGCCTGCGGGCCCTGCTGCGCCTGCTGGGGCTGCTGAGCTTGCTGGGGTTGCTGCGCCTGCTGGTGCTGCTGAGCTTGCTGGGGTTGCTGCGCCTGCTGGTGCTGCTGGGACTGGGCCTGCTGATGCTGGGCCACGTTGTCCCCGGCATCCGCGGCGTCGTCGTCGTCGCCGTCGCCCTCAACCGCGTCCTTCTCAGCCGCGTCCGTCTCGGCGGCTTCCCTGCGGCGCTTGAGCTTGCCCATGACGCTGTCCGAGGCGAACGTGGCGGCCAGCGTGAACAACATCATCAGCACGAACGCGGCGCCCGCGTACCGGACCTTCCCGCCGATCTGCGCCTCGGCCGTCGTCGGGTTCACGATCACCTGGGAGGTGATGAACGTCGGTTCCGGCGCGTTCAGCTTGCGCTGCTGAGACTCCAGCTCCGAACGGGCGAACTCCAGCACCGTGGTGACGAGCTTCTCGGCCTCGTCCGGCGACTCGCAGTCGGTCACCACGAACAGGAACGGGCCGTTCTGGCCGCCGCCCGAGGCGGTGAAGTTCGCGGTCGAGCCCTCGACGATGCCGAGCTTCTCGCGGGTCTTCGGGTCGGCCAGGATCTGCGCGATGATCTGCGACGTGGTCGACAGGCTGCCGTCGAACGCCAGCAGCGGGTTGATCCGCACCGCTTCCTCGGGCGAGACGTTCTCCGAGAACGTGCCACCCGCCGACGGCGAGGTGAACACCATCACACCGGTGGACTCGTAGCGGGTCGGGATCGACACGAAAACGCCCGCCGCCAGGCCCACGGCCAAGAGCGCCGACGGCAGCGCGATGTACCACCGCCTCCGCAGGACACGCAGCGCGCCCCAGAAGTCCATCCGTTCCCCGATCCGCGTTTACCCTGCGTAGAGGTGCGCAAGGGTGTTGTTACCCTGAAATCGGCCGGCTTGCGCCTTGTCGTTACAGGTGGTGATGGATTTGGGTTCGCGGCGCATCGTGCTCGCCGTGGCCGCCATCGTACTGGTCGTCGTGGCGGGCGCGGTCTACGTGACGGCGGTGGCCCGCGACGACCGGCAGGTGACCACCGCGGCCGCACCGGCGGGCGAGGGGGACCTGCTGTACGTGGAGCTGGCCGACGGCCGGTCGCGGGTCGAGCAGGCGAGCCTGGCCGACCCCGGTGCGCGCAGCGCCACCGGGAGGACGTGCCAGCGCTTCTACCGCGCGGGCGGCACCGAGGTGTGCCTGAAGCTCGCCGGGCCGGGGCCGACGTACGCGGCGGAGGTGACGCGCGGCGGCGCCGTGGTGCGGACCGTGCCGCTGCCCGGGATCCCGAGCCGCGCCAAGGTGTCGGCGTCCGGCCGGGTGGTCACCTGGACGTCGTTCGTGACCGGCGACTCGTACGCCGTCCCGGGCGGTTTCTCCACCCGCACCGGGTTCCTGGACCTGGACACCGGCGAGGTGGTGGAGACCCTGGAGGGCTTCACGGCCGACATCGAGGGCAGGCCGCACTCGGCGCAGGACACCAACTACTGGGGTCTGACCGTCGGCGCGGACGACCGGACGTTCTACGCCACCCTCGCCTCGGGCGGCTTCACCTGGCTCGTGCAGGGCGACCTCCGGACCCGCTCGGCCAAGTCGTTGCGCCGTGACGCCGAGTGCCCGTCCCTGTCCCCGGACGGCGCCAGGATCGCCTACAAGAAGCGGATCGGCCGCCTGGGCCCCTGGGACCTGGCCGTCCTGGACCTGGCCACCGGCGTCGAGACCCGCCTCCCGGGCACCGCCGGGGTCGACGACCAGGCCACCTGGCTGGACGCCGACCGCCTGGCCTTCGCCGCGATCCCGAGGGACGCCAAGCGGCCCGCCGTCCACCTGGTCCAGGCCGACGGCAGCACCCCCGCCACCCTCCTGATCCCCGACGCCACGAGCCCCTCCCCCACCTAACCCGCAAAAACAGCGCGAGTCGTACGTTCAGGACCACCGTGTCGTACGTTCCGGACCCCCGAGTTCAACATTCGCGTACCCGCCTGGGGCCTCGGCGGTGACCTGAACGTAGAACTCGGGGGTCCTGGACGTACGACTCGCGCGTTCTGGACGTACGACTCGCGCGGGGTCAGAGGTTCAGGTGGTGGCGGAGGAGTTTTTCCAGTTGGTGGCCCGCGGCGTCCCAGGAGCGGCTCGAGACGCTGGTGGAGGCGGTGCGGGCCAGGGTGGCGAAGTCGGGGGTGGTGACCACGTCGGTGAGGGCGCGGGCCAGGTCGTGGGGGGTGGCGGGCGCGTAGCGGACGTGGTCGTTGTCCAGGACCACGCGGTTGTGGGCGGCGTCGTTGACGACCGGGACGCAGCCGGCGGCCAGCATCTCGTGCGGCACCAGGGACACGTTGGTCATCGACAGGGTCAGACCGGCGTAGCAGCGGTTGTAGACGTCGTTGAGCCGGGCCGGGCTGATCAGGCCGTGGTCCACGTGGCGGGGCCCCAGGGAGCCGATCTTCTCGCCGTAGGTGTGGATGGTCAGGTCGGGGTGCCGTTCGGCGAACAGCTCCAGGGCCAGCAGGCCGATCTCGGTGGCGCGGCGGGGCGCCAGCCGCCGGGCGTAGAACACCACGCCGTCACGCCGCACGCCCTCGCGCAGGTGGTACCGGTCCGCGTCGCAGCCGAAGTCGAAGTGGTCGGCGGGCATCCCGACCTCGGTCCGCAGCTTGTCCGCCAGGAAGCGGCCCGCGGTGAAGCCGTGGAAACCCATCCGGTAAGTGTTCTCCGCCAGCGCCGACAGCCCGCCGACCGGGAAGAACCACGGCTCGTAGTCCTGCACGAGGTAGAACCGCTTGCCCGCGCACGGGTCGTTGAACACCGGGTAGGCGGTCATCCACGCGGTGGCGAACACGGCGTGCGCGTCGGCCATCCCGTCCAGCACGTCGAGGACCGGACCGCGGAACCCCGGGTACGCCGACCGGATCACGGGCTCGTGGTCCACCGCGCGGCTGCCGTACACGTCGTACAGGTACAGCCGGCACGTGTGGCCCAGCGACTCCAGGTGCTCGACCAGCCGGAACATCGTGGTGTGCCCGCCGGAGCCGGGCGCGGGCGGCGTGCTGACCCAGTTCACGGTCAGCTTCCCGTCCGCCGGCACGGGCGGCACGACCACGGTGCGCGGCGCGCCGAGGTCCGCGGCCCGCACGTCCTCCAGCCGCACCGGGAACACCTCGGTGTCCGCGCCGAACCGCCGGGCGGCGTTGTTCAGCGCGCGGGCGCCGAGTTGGCGCACCCCCTGCTCGCGCACGATGCGCGAGACCTGGTGCGCTCGGCGCTGCAATTGCTGGACGACCCTCACGCGTTGCTCCTCCTCAGCAGCCCCAGCACCTCGTGGCGCAGGGGGAAGACGACGGCGGCGTAGGCCAGGGACGCCGACGCGCCGCCCGCCAGCAGCCGCCACACCGGGTCCTCGACCAGCCACTGCACGCCCAGCGCCACCGCGACCATCACCGCGCCGCCGAGCACCGGCCGCGCCACGGCGGCGCCCAGCACGCGCGCCCGCAGCCCGTAGGGCCGGAACGCCACCAGGTACGCGGGCACGATGAACGCCAGCACGACCACGCTCTGCGCCGCCGCCACGCCCCGGATGCCGTCCACGTGCGCGCCCAGCGCCAGCAGCGGCACCAGCGCGACCAGCCACACCAGGTGGATGACCAGGATGGCGCGCGACCGCCCGGCGCTGGCCAGGTAGTCGTACCCCAGCTCCAGCACCACCCGCAGCGCGCCGAGCAGCACCAGCAGCGCCAGGGCCTGAGCGGCGGGCGCCCACCGCTCGCCGTAGACGACCCGCACCAGCGGGTCGGCGAACGCGGCCAGCAGCACGCACGCGGGCACGGTCGCCAGCGCGAGCAGCCGCAACGCGCGGGCGAACGTCCGCGCGAACAGCTCCGGATCGTTCCTGACCTGCGAGAACGCCGCCAGCGACACGCTGCGCACCGGCTGGGAGAACGCCGCCACCGGCCAGTTGGCCAGGTTGAACGCGAGCAGGTAGTACCCGAGCGGCACGGTGCCCAGCACGCTGCCGACCACGATCTGGTCGACGTTGAGCACGCCGAACACCAGCAGGCTCGCCCCGGCCAGCGGCAGGCCGAACGCCAGCAGCTCCCGCGCCTGCCGCGCGTCGAACCCGGGCCGGTAGCGCCGTTCGGTGTAGGCGAACATCACCCCGGCCGACACCAGGTTGACCGCGATCCGCTGCCAGGCGAGGCTCCACGCGCCGAAGCCCAGCAGCGCCAGCACCACCACCACGGTGGTGCCGACGACGAACCCCGAGGTGTCCGCCACGAACTTGTGGTTCTGCCGGAACTCGCGCTGGAGCAGCGCGCCCGGCACCGCCGACGCGCCCGCCACCACCAGCGACACCGACATGAGCTGGATCACGCCGGTGGCCTGCGGCGTGCCCATGGCGTCGGCGAAGAACGGCGCGCCGACCACGCACGCCAGGCACAGCAGCACGCCCGAGGCGATCGACAGCGTGGTGACCGTCGGCGCCAGCTCCTCGACCGGTTTCTCGCTGCGCACCAGCGCGACGCTCACGCCCATCTCGCTCACGCTGAGCACGATGTTGAGCACCACCAGCGCCACCGCGAACACGCCGAACTGCTCGGGCGCGACCAGCCGGGCGACGAGGACGCCGACGCCGACCTGCCCCAGCCGCTGGAGGAGGCTGTTGACGGCGCTCCACCGGATCGCCGAGGTGACCTTGCGCTCCAGGCCCGCGGTCACTGCCCGCGCCACTTCCACAGCTGCTTGCCGACCAGGCCGCGCCCGCGCTTGACCAGGTGCGAGCCGAGGAACAGCTGGGTGCGGCTGCACACCTTCGGGCCGAGCGCGCGTCGCCGCCGCAGCGCCCGGTGCTCGGGCAGCCGCTCGGTGTCGGGGTAGACGCGGCGGGCGAAGTCCTCCAGCTCGTCGACGGGGATGTCGTCGAGCTGGTCGCGGTCGTAGGCGCGCACGGCCCGCCACAGCGCGTCGCGCGCGATCGACCGGTTGGCCAGCGACCGCAGGCGCGGCGGCAGGTCGGGGTGCTCGCGGAAGAACAGGTCGAACACGGCCTGCCGCTGCTCCAGGTCGGCGAACAGCGACGAGAACACCGTGCGCATCATCGACTGCTGGTGGACCCGGTAGTACGCGGCGGGCTCGCCCCTGACGTACCCGATGTCGGACACCGCGGCGATGCGCATCCACATCTCCAGGTCGCCCGCGTGCGGCAGGTCGGGCCGGTAGCCGCCGACCGCCTGCTGCACCGACGTGCGCACCACGGCCTCGGGGGAGGACAGGACGTTCTGCCCGGTGCGGCAGCGCGCCTCGACCCAGTCCACACCGGACCACACCGTGCGGCCGGCCGGGGGGGTCACCACTTTCGGCAACGCGTCGTGATCGCTGTAGTACACGACCCGCCCGTACACCATGCCGACGCCCGGGTTGGCCTCGAAGACCGCGGCCGCGCGGGCGAGCCAGCCCGGCGCCAACAGGTCGTCGGCGGACAGCAGCACCGTGTAGTCGGCCTTGGCCCACTCCAGCAGGCCCTCGTTGTAGGTGGCGATGTGACCTTTGTTCACCTCGTGGCGGCGACCCTCGACCCGGGGGTCGCGCACCAGCTCGGCCATCACCTCGGGCGTGTCGTCGCTCGACGTGTCGTCGATGATCAGCACCCGCACGTCGACGCCGGGTTGGTCGAGCACGCTCTTCACGCACGCCCGCAGGAACCGCGCGTAGTTGTAGCAGGGGATGACCACGTCGACCGTGGGTCGTGCCGAGGGCTCAGTCACGCCCTACTCATCGTGCGCGGTCGCGGATCGTTAACGGTCCGCGCCCGATCCCGATGTACGGGAGGACGGGAAGGGGTTCTCGATGGACCACGTGGTGCTGACGCGCTTCAACCTGCCGTCCGTGGGCGCGGAGAGCGTCGTGCGGGCGCGGGAGGGCTGGCTGGTCGAGCGCGTCGGGCTGTTCGAGCGGTACTGCCTGCCCTCGGTGGCGGCCCAGACCTCCTCGAACTTCCGGTGGCTCATCTACTTCGACCCGGAGAGCCCGGCGTGGCTCAAGGACCGGATCGCCTCCCACGGCGACGCCTACACGCCGGTGTTCCGGACGCAGGTGAGCCGAGAGGAGCTGATCGAGGACATCTCGAAGCTCTTCGCCACGAAGGGCGACGGGCTCATCACCACCAACCTCGACAACGACGACGGCCTGGCCGCCGATTTCGTGGCACGGCTCCAGGCCGACCGGCCGACGGGCCGCCGCACCGCGCTCTACCTGGCGAACGGCCTGGTCAAGAGCCCGGGAGGGCTGTACGCCCACCACGACCGGGACAACGCGTTCGCCTCGGTGCGGGAGAGCTGGGACGACCCGGTCACCTGCTGGGTCGACTGGCACAACCGCCTGCACCGGCACGCCGAGGTGGTGTCGCTGGGCGGGCCGCCCGGCTGGCTCCAGGTGGTGCACGGCGGCAACGTGAGCAACCGCACCCGCGGCCGGCTGGTGTCGCCCGCGCCGCACCGGGCGCTGTTCGGCGACGCGCTGGACGACGTGCCGGAGCCGGCCGCCGGGCTGCTGGCCCGCGACCGGTTCGTCGGGCACCCGCTGCGGGTGGCGCGCGACGGCGCGCGGTTCGCGGCCAAGACCGCGGCGATGCGGCTGCTCGGCCCCGACGGCTTCGAGAAGGCCAAGCGGGTGCTGGCCGCGCGCGGCCGCTCCCGGGCGACCGGGTGAGGGGACCGGCGGCGGTGCCCCGGCGGACGGGAACGACGACCCGGCGGTCGGGGACGACGACCCGGCGGGCAGGCCTGCCGGTGGTGCTGCTCCTGGTGGCCGCCTGCACGGTCGAGGCGGAGGACCGGGCGCGGGAGGAGTGGCCCGCGCCGGTCCCGACGTCCTCGCCCGAGTACTACCGGCAGTGGGCCAACGGCCCGAACCCCACCGGCGACCCGGGCGTGTTCCCGATCAACGTCTGGATGCAGGACCCGTCCGGGGTCGAGCACGGCGAGAAGCTGGGCCGCGCCTTCCCGCGCATCGGCGTCGACTTCGGCATCGGGCTGTGGGAGGACGAGTGGTGGTACCTCCGCCAGGAGGGCCTGCACGAGACCGACTGGCGGGTGTACGTCGACCCGGTGCGGGTCGACACCGTGCTGGCCGACACCGCCCACGCCCGCAACTACGTCGGCTACCTGGTGGCCGACGAGCCGGACATGAACAAGGTCTACGGCGACGTGTTCAACCCGGACATGCAGCCCTCCGCGATCCTCGCGGCCGCCGACCGGGTGCGCGCCCAGGACCCGACGCGGCCCACGTACGTCAACTTCAGCCCGTGGATGGGCACGCCGACCGGTGAGATCGGCTACGGGCACGTCGAGGAGTCCTACGAAGAGGACATGCGCACCTACTGCTCGGCCGCCGACATCGCCTCGGCCGACTACTACGCCTGGACGCACCCCGACCGCAACCACACGGTCGGCGCGTACGCCTACGGCGAGGTGATCGACACGATGCGCAAGTGGTGCGGCCCGGACAAGCCGCTCTACGGGTTCGTGGAGACCGGGCACCCGCACACGCACGGCGAGATCATCGACGCCGACCAGCTCGAGGCGGCGGTGTGGAACACCGTCCTGCACGGCGCGACCGGCGTCAACTACTTCGCGCACAGCTTCTACCCGGAGGGCAAGGGCGAGTACTCCAGCGCCCTGACCCGCCCGGAGATCACCCGCCGGGTGGCCGAGGTCAACGCGCGGCTGAAGTCGCTCGCGCGCGTGCTCAACGCGCCCAACCTGCCGGGCGTGCGGGCGACCGGCGACAGCGGCATCCCGGTCGCGGCGCTGCACAAGCAGGTCGACGGCGACCGGTGGGTGCTCGCCCAGACCGACGGGAACCGGGAGCACCCCCGGAGCCTGGCGGCCCGGGTGACCTTGGAGGTGCCGGTCCGCCAGGGCACGGCGACCGTGGTCGGCGAGGACCGGACCGTGGAGATCAGGGACGGCCGCATCGTCGACGACTTCGCCCCGTACGGGGTGCACATCTACCGTTTCTGACCCTGGAGGCCGACAGTGCTGCCGACATCCTCACGAGCGCTGGGCGGGGTGGTCGCCCTCGGGGCGGCGGCGCTGCTGCTCGCCCCGCCCGCCGCGACCGCCCAGCAGGCCACCGGGACCGCGACGCCGACGCGCGTGCTCGGGTACGTGGCCAACAACGGCGGCGGCGTGTCCGTGCTCGACACGGCCGTCGGCGCGGTCACGGCCACGCTCGGCGACTCCGCCGACGGCTCGCCCTACGGCGTGGGCGTCGCGTTCGACGGCGCGCGCGGCTACGTCACCAACGTGCGCGACAACACGCTGACGGTCATCGACACGCCCACCAACACGGTGGACGCGTCCGTGCCGGTCGGCGACGGCCCGGCCGGCGTCGTGGTCTCGCCGGACGGCGGCCACGCGTACGTGTCGAACTACCGGGCCGGCACGGTGTCGGTGGTCGACGCGGCCACGCTGACCGCCACCGAGACCATCCCGGTCGGCCCGAACGCCGACGGCGTGGCGATCAGCCCGGACGGCGGCCGCCTGTACGTGGCGCACGACGTGGCCGGCCCCGGCACGGTGTCCGTGGTGGACACCGCGACCAACACCGAGGTCGCCGAGATCCCCACCGGCTCCACCCCGACCGCGGTGGCCGTGACCCCGGACGGCGCGAAGCTGCTCGTGGTCAACAAGGCGTCCAACAACGTGGTCGTGGTGAGCACGGCGACCAACGCGGTGGTCGGCTCGGTCCCGGTGGGCTTCATCCCGCACGGCATCGCGATCTCGCCCGACGGCGCTCGCGCGTTCGTCACCAACAGCGAGGGCCACACCCTGTCCGTGGTCGACGTGGACGCCCTGGCGCACGTGGCCCAGGTCCCGGTCGGCAGCCGCCCGATCGGCGTCGCCCTCACCCCGGACGGCTCCCGCGCGTACGTGACCAACTTCAACAGCGGCACGGTGTCCGTGGTGGACACCGCCACCCTGGCCGTGACCGGGACCGTGCCGGTCGGCGTGAACCCGGTGGGCGTCGCGATCAACGCCGTGCCGCCCGCGCCGACGCGGCTCGCCGCCGGCCACGCCCAGCTCCAGTTGCGGCTGCTGCTGGGCTTCACCCTGCGCGGCGTGGACGCCACGCTCGTCGAGTCGCACACCGGCCGCCCGGTGGTCGGGAAGAAGGTGGTGTTCCGCACGATCAAGGGCCACCCGCTGTGCGCGGCCACCACCGACGCCCGGGGCGAGGCGAGGTGCGACGCCCCGGTGCCGCTGCTGGTCGGCCTGGACACGCTCCTGCGGGGCTACACCGCCGCGTTCGCCGGCGACGCCGCCCACGGCAGGTCCGTCTCGCACGGCCACACCGCCCTGCTCTGACGCGGAACCCCCTGCGGCGCGCCCCCGGTCGAACGGGGGAGCGCCGCAGGGGCCGTCAGGTCTTGAGCCGCCAGGCCACCAGCACCGCCACCAGCAGCGAGCCGATCGCCGCGGCCACGGCCGTGCCGAACGCGGCGTACTGGAGCAGGAAGCCGAACGCCACCGAGGACGCGAACCGGGCCAGCGCCTGCCCGGTCTGCACGACCGCCAGGCCCGACGCCCGCAGCGTCTCCGGCGCCAGCGCGCTCACCCGCGCCGACAGCACGCCGTCCGTGGCCGCGTAGAACAGGCCGTGCAGCAGCAGCGCCACGCCCGCGCCGACGTAGCCGGTGCCGGGGACGAGCAGCATCGCGTACACGCCGAGCAGCAGCACGTGCCCCGCCAGGAACACCGGCCACCGGCCGACCCGGTCGGCCAGCCTGCCCGCGGGCGCGGCGGCGAGCAGGAACACCAGCGCGGTGCCGAGCGGGAACAGCGCCAGCAGGTGCAGCGGCGCGCCGGTGGCCTGCTGCACCAGGATGAACACGAACGCGTCGGACAGCGTCGCCAGGCCCAGCACCGCCGACGCGACCGCCACCTTCCGGTAGCCGGCGTCCCGCAGCAGCGCCAGCCCGGCCCGGACCGACGGCTTCGGCCCGGCGGGCGCGGGCGCCGGGTTCTCCCGCACGAACGCCACCAGCACGATCAGCCCCACCGCGGCGAAGCACCCGCTGACCACGAACACCGGCCCGGCGACCGTGCCGATCAGGTAGAGCAGCAGGAACGTCACCAGCGGCCCGAGCAGCGCGCCGACCGTGTCCATCGTGCGGTGCAGGCCGAACGCGGCGCCCAGCCGGTCCGGCGGGGTCGCCAGGGAGATCAGGGCGTCGCGCGGCGCGGTGCGCAGGCCCTTGCCCGCGCGGTCGGCGGCCATCGTCGCGCCGATCCCGAACGCCGACGCGCCCACCACCGGGAAGATGAGCTTCGTCACCGCCGACAGCCCGTAACCGACCGCCGCGACCGCCTTGTGCCGCCGCGACCGGTCCGACAGGTGGCCGCCGACGAGCCGCAGCACCGCCGTGGCCCCGGTGTAGAGCCCGTCGAGGAAACCGAACTGGGCGTAGCTCATGTTGAGCGTGAACAGCAGGTAGACCGGCATGAACGCGGTCACCATCTCGGCCGACACGTCGGTCAGCAGGCTCACCGCCCCCAGTGCCACCACGGTGCCGGGGACCTTGCCCTTGACGCGCTCGGCGGGACGGGCTGACGCGACGTACATGCCCCGGTTATCGGCTACGGGCGGTGACCGTTACCGGTGGTCGCCCCGCCGTAACGGCGTCCCGGCCCCGGCCGATGTCGCGGGTATGCCGGAGAACTCGCAGGCCCGCGTCCGGGTGGGCGCCGTCGACGTGTGGGCCGTGCCCGAGTCCGGCGTCGCCGAGCACGTCGCCGCCGCGTGGCGGCGCGCCGAGGGCGGCGCGATCGTCACGGCCAACGTGGACATCGTGCGCGCCGCCACCCGCGACCCCGCGCTGGCCGCGCTGATCGCCGAGTCGGAGGTCGTGGTCGCCGACGGGATGCCGGTGGTGTGGGCGGGACGGCTGGCGGGCGTGCCCGTGCCGGAACGGGTCACCGGCTCGTCGCTGGTGTTCACCCTCGCCGCCGCCGCGGCCCGCGAGGACCGCTCGGTCTACCTGCTGGGCGGCAACCCGGGCGTGCCGGAGAAGGCCGCCGCCGTGCTCGTCGACCGGCACCCGGGGCTGCGCGTGGCGGGCACGGACTCGCCGCCGTTCGGCTTCGACACCTCCGCCGAACTGACCGCGGAGGCGGTCGCCCGGGTGGTGGAGGCCAAACCCGACCTGGTGCTGGTGGGCCTGGGCTTCCCCAAGCAGGAGCGCCTGATCAGGCTGTTGCGCGCGGAGCTGCCCGAGACCTGGTTCCTGGGCTGCGGCGCGGGCATCCCGATGGCCGCGGGCGAGTTCCGCCGCGCCTCCGGCGTGGTGCAGAAGATGGGCGCGGAGTGGCTGCACCGCCTCGCGCTCGAACCGCGCCGCCTGGCCAAGCGCTACCTGCGCGACGACCTGCCGTTCGCGTTCCGCCTGCTCGGGGGCGCGCTGCGCACCCGGTTCAGCCGTCCGGGGGAGTAGAAGTGCCGCTTGCCGTGGTCGTGGTGACCTACCAGAGCGCCGGTGTCGTCGAGGACTGCCTGAGATCGGTGGCCGCCGCGCTGGAGTCCATCCCGGACGGTCACGTCGTGGTGGTGGACAACGCCTCCACCGACGGCACCCTCGACGTGGTCGCGCGCGTCGCGCCCGACGCGCGGGTGGTGGCGCGCGCCGCCAACGACGGTTTCGCCGCGGGCGTCAACGCCGGTTTCGCCGCCGCGCCCGACTGCGACGTCCTCGTGCTCAACCCCGACGTCCGGCTCGAACCGGACGCGATCGGGTTGCTGCGCGCCGCCCTGGCCCAGCCGGGCACGGGCATCGCCGCGCCGCGCCTGACCTACGCCGACCGCTCGCCGCAGCTGTCGTTGCGGCGCGCGCCGAACCCGTTGCGCGCCCTCGGCGAGGCCCTGCTCGGCGGCACGCGCGCCGGCCGCAGCGACGCGCTGGGCGAGGTCGTCGCCGACCACCGCCGCTACGAGACCCCGGGCACCGTCGACTGGGCGACCGGCGCGGCGTGGCTGATCTCCCGCGAGGCCCGCGAGGCGACCGGCGTGCTGGAGGAGCGGTACTTCCTGTACTCGGAGGAGACCGAGTACATGCTCCGCGCGGGCGACCGCGGCTACGCCGTCCGCTACGAGCCGCGGGCGCGCGCCGTGCACTTCGGCGGCGAGCAGTCCACGTCGCCGGTGCTGTGGTCGATGGCCGCCACGAACCGGGTGCGGATGATCCGCGAGCGCCACGGCCGCCCGCTCGCGGTCGCCATGTGGTTCGCGGTCCTGCTCAACGAGCTGCTGCGGGCGCCCCGCCACGCCAAGCACCGCACGGCCCTGCGGGACCTGCTGCGCTGGCGGCGCTGGCCCGCCCGCCCCGGCGACGGCGACGGGCACGGCTGGATCTGCTTCTCCGCGCAGGACTGGTGGTACCACAACCGGGCGCACTCGGACTTCCAGCTGATGCGGTCGATGGCCGGGCACCGCAGGGTGCTGGTGGTCAACAGCATCGGCATGCGGATGCCGACCAAGGGCAACAGCACCCACGTGTCCCGGCGCATCCTGCGCAAGCTGCGCAGCGTGGCCAAGTTCGTGCGCCGGCCGCTGCCGGAGTTCTACGTGATGTCGCCGCTGCCGCTGCCGTTCTACGGCTCGCCGTTCCTGCGCCGCGTCAACGCCGTCCTCGTGCGCGCCCAGGTGGGCCTGGTGGCCAGGGCACTGCGCCTGCGCACCCCCGTGATCATGGTCACCATCCCGACCGCCTGGGACGTGGTCGCCCCGATGCGGAAGCACCGCCTGGTGTTCAACCGCTCGGACCGGCACTCGGACTTCCCCGAGGCCGACCGCGCGTCCATCGAGGCGCTGGAGCGGGAGCTGCTGACCCACGCCGACCACGTCGTCTACGTCTCCCACGCCCTGATGGAGGAGGAGCGGCCGCTCACCGGCTCGCGCGCCCACTTCCTGGACCACGGCGTGGACGTCGACCACTTCACCGCCCGCCCGGAGCACGAGCTGCCCGACGACGTCCGCTCGATCCCCGGCCCGCGCGTCGGCTTCTTCGGCGCCCTGGACGACTTCGTGGTCGACTTCGACCTCCTGGAACGGGTCGCCGCCGAGCTGCCCGACGCCTCCCTGGTGCTGATCGGCGACGCCACCCACCCGATGGAGCGCTTCGACAAGTACCCCAACGTGCACTGGCTGGGCTTCCGCCCCTACAGCCTCATCCCGGCCTACGGCTCGGCGTTCGACGTGGCGATCATGCCGTGGCAGGACAACAGCTGGATCCGGCACTCCAACCCGATCAAGCTCAAGGAGTACCTGTCCCTGGGCCTGCCGGTGGTCAGCACCGACTTCGCCGAACTGGCCGCCTACACCGACCGCGTCCGCGCCGCCCGCACCCACGCGGACTTCGTGGAGGCCGTCCGCGCCACCCTCTCCTCGGGCCCCCTCCGCCCCCCGCAGGCCCTCCGCGCGTCGGTCCTGGCCCACTCCTGGCACTCCAAGGCCACCACCCTCCTGACCCTGACCACCTGATCGGACGCACCGCACCCCCGCGCGTCCTCCACCCGGACACCGCGTGTCCTCCACTCCGGCACCGCGTGTCGTCCACTCGAGCACCGCGCGCCGTCCGCCCGGACACCGCGTTCCGACCACCCGGGCGAGGTCCCGGCCGTGAGGGAGCCTCGGTAACGCACCCCCGCCCGAGGTTGCGTCGCACTAGTTCACACGCCGTAATCGGTGGTCCGGGTCAAGCGGGGTGGCCGGGACATCTAATGTGGGTGTCGTGCAGCCACTGCCCCCGAACGCCCCGTCGCGGATCGGCGACTACACGCTGCTCGCCGCGCTCGGTCGCGGCGCGATGGGGTCGGTCTACCTGGCCCGCTCGCGCGGCGGGCGCCCCATCGCGGTCAAGGTCGCGCGCCCGGAGCTGGCCGAGGACCCCCAGTTCCGCGAGCGCTTCCGCCGCGAGGTCGAGATGGCGCGCTCCGTCGGCGGCTTCTGGACCGCGACCGTGGTCGACGCCGACCCCGACGCCGAGCACCCGTGGATGGCCACCGAGTACATCGCGGGCATGAGCCTGCACCAGGCCGTGCAGGACCACGGCCCGCTGCCGGAACGCGCGGTGCGCCGCCTCGCGGGCGGCCTGGCCGAGGCGCTGGTCGCCATCCACTCCGCGGGCCTGGTGCACCGCGACCTCAAGCCGTCCAACGTGCTGCTGGCCGACGACGGCCCGCGCGTGATCGACTTCGGCATCGCCCGCGCCCTGGAGCACTCCGCGCTCACCGAGGCGGGCATCGTCTTCGGCACCCCCGGCTACCTGTCGCCGGAGCAGGTCGTCGGCCAGGCCATCACGTCCCAGAGCGACGTGTTCGCCCTCGGCTCGGTCCTGGTCTACGCGGCGACCGGCAGCGGCCCGTTCGGCGAGGGCGCCACGTCCGCGCTGATCTACCGCGTCGTGCACCAGGACCCGGACCTGACGCGGGTGCCGCCGTCGCTGGTGCCGCTGATCGTGCCGTGCCTGGTCCGCGAACCGGCGAACCGGCCGACGCCCGCCCGCCTGCTGGAGCTGATCGGCCCGCCGTCGACCGACCCGTCGTGGCTGCCCGCCCGCGTGCGCACGGTCGTGGAGCAGCGCCACACCGAGCTGAGCAAGCTGCCGGCGAAGCCGCCGACGCGGGTCATGGTCGAGGACCCGCCGCCGAAGCCGCCCACGGTGGTCGCCCCGAGCCCGACCGGGTTCCACCACCCGGCCGGGATCCCGGCCCAGAACGCGAGCGGCGTCGCCACCCCGACCGGTTTCCCCAACCCCACGGGCGTGCCCACCCCGACCGGCTTCCCCAATCCCACCGGCGTGCCGAACCCGACCGGCGTCGCACCCGTGACGCCCAAGCCCGTCACCCGCGTGGCGCCGACCGCGGACCCCGGTTCCCAGCAGGTCAAGGCCACCGGGGCGCGCTTCCGGACCTCGCGGGCGGTGGCCCTGGGCTGGGCGGGCGCGAACCTGCTGGCGGCGCTGGTCACCGGCTGGGTCTCCGACCCGGACAACGGCGTGCTCACCCCCGTGCGGCTGGCCGCGTTCGTCGCGTTCCTGGCGTTCGTGATCGTCGCGGTCCGCCTGATCGCGGGCGCGGTGAGCGCGCAGCTCACCCTGGACGTCGGCCCGGACGGCATCGCGGTGTCCGACGGCGAGCAGACCCGCCGCCTGCCCTGGTACGCCATCGCGCGGGTGAAGGTGGAGCCGCACCACTCCCGCCCGTGGCTGGTGGTGTGGCTGGTCAGCGCCGCCCAGCCGCCGGAGACGCTGGGCCGCGGCACGTTCACCAACCACAAGGGCGGCCTGCGCGTCTACCCGATCTCGCACGAGCGCTACCGCAAGCGCCGCGACCAGGACGTGGTGGAGCTGCGCTCGGCGCTGTCCTGGTACGGGGGCAGCACCTACGACCCGCTGTGACGGGCGGGGGAGGGGTCAGCGACCGTGGAAGGTCGCCCGGCCCGGCCCCTCCTCCAGGAACGACCGCACCGCCCCGCGCAGGTCCTCGGTGTCGAACAGCTCGGCGGCGATGGCCGTCACGTGCTCGTCGGCCTCGGCCACGCCGCCGCTCTCGAAGTGCGCCAGCACGCGCTTGGTGGCGGCGTGCGCCAGCGTCGGCCCCTTGGCCAGGGCGTGGGTGAACTCCAGCGCCGCGTCGTCGAACCCCTCGTCCGGCAGCACGCGGTTGACCACGCCCCACCGCTCCAGGGTCTCCGCGTCGTAGCGGTCGCCGGTCATCACGAACTCCTTGGCCCGGCCCACGCCCGCCCGCGCGGCCAGCCGCTGCGTGCCGCCCATGGTCGGGGTCAGCCCGACGACCTTCTCGACCAGCCCGAACGTCGCCCGCCGCGCCGCCAGCACCACGTCGCACGCCACCGCGACCTCGAACGCCCACGTCAGGCACAGCCCGTGCGCGGCGAACACGGTCGGGAACGGCAGCGCCGCCACCCGCTCCGGCAGCTCCAGCATCCGGTCGAACAGGACCTTGGCCTGCGCGGCGTTCTTCCGCGCGGCGAACAGCCGCACGTCCACGCCGCCGCTGACCACCTTGCCCTCGGCCCGGACCAGCAGCGCCCGCGCGGGCCGCTCCTCCAGGTCGTCGAGCGCGGCGTCCAGGAGGTCGTGCAGCTCCGCGGTGTAGAGGTTCAGCGGCGGCGCGTCCACGGTGAGCACCGCGAGCCCGACCGCGTCCCGCTCCAAGCGGACCTGTTGCGCTGGCACGGGCGTGGACTTTACACGCGTCCGGAATGCCGAAAACCAGGTGTCCAAATGGACCAGCAGGGCTGAAAATCTGCCAGTGACTTCCTGGACCGTTCAGCCCGTGAGGGTTGACAACCCGCTCGCGACCGCACTCGTGCGCGACTACCTGACGGAGATCATCGGCCGGTACTACGGCCGCCCCGCCACACCGGGGGAGGTGGACCGCGCCATCGCCGAAGACCCCACCGACGACCTGGTCTGCTTCTACGTCGGCAGCCACCGCGGGCGGCCCGCGGGCTGCGCCGGCTTCCGGCTGGTCGGCCCCACGACCGCCGAGCTGAAGCGCATGTACGTGGCGGCCGGTGCGCGCGGCACGGGCGGGGGTGCGGCCCTGCTGGCGGCGGTCGAGCGGGGCGCGGCCGCGCTGGGCGCCCGGTCCGTGCGCCTGGACACCCGCGCCGACCTGGTGGAAGCCCGCGCGCTGTACGCCGGGCACGGCTACGAGGAGGTGGCGCCGTTCAACGCCGACCCCTACGCCCAGTACTGGTTCGAAAAGCGCCTATAGGGGTCATTGGATCCGCATATCACCCATGTGAGGTGTCTCACTTGACACTGAATAATCGCCACATGTTGAGTGTTGGGCGAAAGTCGGCCGCGGAATGAAATGGGGATCAGTCCAGTGGCTTTCGCCGTTGAGTTGACATTTCGTGATGCGCGCCAGGTGCGGAGATCCATTCATCTCGCCCACCGGGAATACTGGCGTCCGCTCGCGGAGCAGGGCGTGCTCGTCGGGACCGGCCCGTGGGCCGACGGTTCCGGGGTGCTGCTGATCGTGCAGGTGCCCGACGACGCAGCCGCCCGGGACCTGGTGCGCGGCGACCCTTACGTGCGGTCGCAGTCGATCGCCGAGGTGCGCATCCGCCAGTGGCACGTGCTGCTGGGGCTGCCGGAGGGCGAGCGGGTGCCGGGCATGGTGCGGCCGCGGGACGGGCAGAGCGCCGAGGCGCGCTCGCGCGAGCCGCTGACGCCGCACGAGCACCGCATCGCGCTGATGATGCTGGAGGGCATGACGAACCGGCAGATCGCCGAGCACTTCTCGGTGTCCACCCGGGCCGTGGAGCTCCACATCACCCGCATCTACCGCAAGCTCGACATCGGCAGGCGCGCCCAGCTCGCCGCGGCCATGCCGTGGGGCCAGCGCTCCTACCTGTAGGGGCGGTGCCGGTCGCGGGCGCTCAGGCCAGCAGGTCCGCCCGCGACGCCACCCCCAGCTTGCGCAGCACCCGGGCCACGTGCTGCTCGACCGTGCGCGGCGACAGGAACAGCACGTCGGCGATCTCCCGGTTGGTGCGGCCCCGGGCCAGCAGGCGCGCCACGTCCTGCTCCCGGGGCGACAGCGCGTTGCCGTAACCGCGCCTGCCGCGACGGGACGGCGTGGCCACGCCGGCGCCGCGCACCAGGTGCCGGCAGCGCGCCGCGTCCCGGCTCGCGCCCAGCGCGTCGAACCGGTCGGCCACCCGGCCCAGCGCCGCCGGCGCCGCCTCGTCACCGCGCTCCAGGCGCACGAGCGCGGCCCGTTCGGCCAGCACCGCCGAGTGGTAGCGCAGCCCGAGCGCGTCGGCCGCCGACCGCGCCCGCTCCAGCAGCGGCACGGCGTCCTCGCCCCGGTGCGCGGCCAGCAGCGCCCGGCAGGTCTCGAGCCCCACGCGCGCCAGCGGCGCGTCCCGGTCGAGCAGGCCCGCGCCCAGCTCCTCCACCAGCTCCTCGGCGTCCTCGACCCGCCCGGCCGCGCAGAACGCGTCCACCGCGGCGGGCGCCAGCTCGCCCAGCCACGCCCACACGCCCTTGCGGCGGGCCAGGTCCAGGCCGCGGTCGGCCTCGGCGCAGGCCCGGTCCAGGTCGCCGCGCTCGATCCACAGCCTGGTCAGCGCGGCGAACCCGCCCAGCGCCACCGGCGTGATCGAGTTCTCCGCCGACCGCACCCCGGTCCCGGCCAGGTGCCGCTCGGCCGCGTCCCAGTCGCCGCGCGCCACCGCCAGGCACCCCAGCACGAGGTGCACCTCGCCGGCGACCGGCAGCAGCTCCCGGTACTCCTCCAGCAGCCGTTCGCACCGGTCCGCCAGCGACGCCCAGTTCCCGGCGTACCAGTCGAGGTGGACGCGCGTGGACCGCCCGGTGCCCGCCGTGAACGGCACGCCCGCCCCGACGGTCAGCCGCAGGCCGCGGTCCAGCGAGTCGCGCGCCAGGTCGAAGTGCCCGACCAGGGCGAACGCGTCGGCCAGGTTGCAGTGCAGCCGCGCCAGGTGCCGGCGCGTGGCCACGTCGGCCGAGGTGTCCGGCAGCCGGTCCAGCTCGGCGACCGCGCCCCGGTCGCCCACGCACGTCCGCGAGCCGAGCTGGTTGGCCAGCAGCGCGCACCGCACCGCCTCGTCGTCGCACCCGGCGACGAACCCGTCGACCTCGCGCAGCCACCGCGCGTGCTCGGCCAGCGGCACCGCGCCGAAGAACGGCTGCGCCAGCACGGCCCGCGCCCGCATCGCCAGGTCCGGGCGCTCGCCCAGCTCGGCGATGGCCAGCTCCAGCACCTCCCGGCCGTGCCGCACGCCCCCGAACTGGCGGATCAGCAGGAAACCCAGGTTCAGCCGCACCTGGCCGCGCGCCGCGGTGGACAGCCGGCGGTCGTCGAGCAGCCGCTCCAGCGTGGCCCGCGGGTCGTGCTGGTCGATCCCGCCCCGCGCCACCTGGCCCAGCTTCACCGCCAGCCGGTCCACGTCCGCCGGCGTCAGGGACGCCTCGTCCAGCAGCCGCTGGAACAGGCGCGTGGCCGTGGCCGGGTCGCCGACCTCCAGCGCCCGGTCGGCGGCCGCCTCGCCGTGGCGCAGCCAGTCGTCGAGCAGCCCGGCGCGGCGGCTGTGCTCGGCCAGCTGCATGAACGGGCGCGGGGTGGCGGCCTCCAGCGCCCTCAGGGCGCGCAGGTGCAGGCGTTGGCGCTCGGGGCCGGTGAGCGTGTCGTAGACGGCCTGCTGCGCGAGGGCGTGCCGGAAGCCGTAGCGGACCTCGCCGGCCTCGTGCAGCACGCCGCTGTGCAGGGCGTGGGTGAGCGAGGTCCGGGCCCGGTCCGGTGCGACCGCGCCGACCTCGGCCAGCAGCGCCTCGTCGGCGGGCACCTCCAGCACGGCGGCGGCCTGCGCGATGCGGCGGCCGGTGGCGGGCAGCCGGTCCAGCCGCTCGGCCATGGCGTCGCGCAGCAGCGTCGGCACCTCCACCGCGTCCAGCAGGCGCCAGTCGGGGTGGCGCAGCGCGCGCAGCACCTCCTCGATGGCGAAGGGGAGGCCCGCCGTGCGTTCGTGCAGGTGGGCGGCGAACCCGGCGGGCACGGCGTCCGCGCCCATGATGGCGGTGGCGAGGTCGTGGGTCCCGGCGACGTCCAGGGGCCGCAGCTCGACCAGCGCCGAGGCGACGCCGGCGGGCGGGCGGTAGGCGCTGCCCAGCGGCATCCCGCCGGGCGCGTCCTCGCGGCGGTAGGTGACCAGGGTGGTCAGGTTGGCGGGCGGGTCGGACATCAGGAACCGCAGCAGGTGGCGGCAGCCGTCGTCGGCCCAGTGCAGGTCCTCGACGACCAGCAGCACGGGGCCGATCGAGGACAGCAGCTCGCGCACGGCCCGGAAGAGGTGGTGCCGCTCGTGCCGCGGGTCGTCCGGACGGGTGGGTGACCCGGGCAGGTGGTCGGCGATCTCCGGCACCAGCGGCCTCAACACGCCCGTGACCGGGCTCAGTGACACCCGTGCGAGGTACGGACCCACCGTGCGCAACGCGTCGAGCACGGCGCCGTAGGGGAAGGGCTCGCGCAGCGGCTGGCAGAACCCGGTGAGCACCCGCAGCGGCGCCAGCTCCGGGCGGTGCAGCAGCTCCCGGACCAGGCGGCTCTTGCCGACGCCCGCCTCACCCGCGACGAGCACCACGGACGGTTGGCCGGCCACCGCGCCCAACAGCGCGCCCAGCTCGTCGCCCCGTCCTACCAGCACGGGCGAACCGGTGCGCGGTGGTGTCATGCGGGCTCCCGGGAGATCGGCCGACCCCTGTATTAGAACCCGGGACGTTCACGGGCAGCACCCCCGTGGTTCACATCGAGATCATCGGTCTGAACGGGCGAAACGGCCCGGAATTAACGACTTTCCGTGACTGGCGCTCCTTGGCCATTCCGGTGATGGGTTCGTCCGTTCGGGCATACCGACCGTGCGGTATGTCACAGGATTAGGCGAGGGTGCGACTCCGTGCCGATACTCCTACCGGCCGGTAACGTCATTGGTGGGAGTTCCAGGTGCGCAAGCTCGTCGTCTCTTCGGCCGTCCTCGCCCTGCTCGCCGCGGGCTGCGCGGAGGACGGGCCGCAGCTCAAGACCGGGCCCGGCGTCACCGACACCACCATCTCCCTCGGCGTGCTCACCGACATGACCGGCCCGTTCTCCGCCACCTCGCTGCTGCGGATCAAGGGCTACGAGCTGTTCTTCGGCGGCCTCAACGAACGCGGCGGCCTCTGCGGCCGGCGCGTCGAGCTGAAGCAGAGCGACCACGGCTACGACGTCGACCGCGCCCTCGACGGCTACTTCGAACTGGAACCGCAGGTCCTCGGGTTCGTCGACATCACCGGCGCGCCCATGACCGAGGCCATCGAACCCGACCTCATGCAGACCCGGGCCATCGCCGCGCCCGCCTCCTGGTCCGCCACCCTGCTCGGCAACCCCCACATGGTCGTCGTCGGCACCACCTACGACCTCGACGTCATCAACGGCCTCGACCACCTCCGCGGCACCGGCGCCATCCACGACGGCGACGCGATCGGCCACGTCCACGTCGACAGCGACTTCGGCCGCAACGCCCTGGAGGGCAGCACGTTCGCGGCGCGGCAGTGGGGCATGGACCTGGTGGCCAAGGCCGTCCCCGAGACCGCCGACGTGGCGGCCCAGATCGCCGAGCTGAAGGCCGCGGGCGTCAAGGCCGTGTTCCTCAGCACCTCGCCGCGGCAGACCGCGACCGCCGTGGCGGCCTCCGAACAGCTCGGCTGGGACGTGCCGTTCATGGTCAACGCGGCCTCCTACGACCCGGAGATCCTGGAGACCCCGGTGGCGCGGGCGGTGACCGAGAAGGTGCTCATGGTCTCCCCGATCTCACCGTTCGCCGCCGACGCCCCCGGCCCGCGCGAGGTCGCCGAGGCCTTCGAACGCGCCCACCCCGACCTCGAACCCACCGGCTCGGTCGACCACGGCTACGCCATCGGCGTCGCGTTCGCCGCGATCCTGGAGAAGGCCTGCGCCGAGCACGACCTCACGCGCGACGGGGTGCTCCGCGCGTTCCAGGAAACGAGCCACGTGGACACCCGCGGCCTGACCGGGCAACTCAAGTTCTCACTGGCCGGCCGCCCGTCCGCCACCCAGTCCTACGTCGCCCGCCCGGACCCGGCGACCCCCGGCGGCCTGGCCGTGGTGGCGAACCTGTTCGAGTCCGAGCTGGTCAAGCTGAAGGGCACGCGGGCGAGGTAGCCGGTGGGGGAGCTGCCGGGGTTGCCGGTGGGGTGCTGCCGGTGGGTGCGGGGGTCGGCAGGTTGTTTTCACCCGCCTCTCAGCGGGAAACCGGTCCGCATGATCGAGGTGCGCACGACGGTCCCCACGTCGGTGGACCGCGTCTTCGCGGTCCTCGCCGACGGCTGGTCCTACGCGGGCTGGGTGGTGGGCGCGGCCCACATCCGCGAGGTCGACCCGGGCTGGCCCGCGGTCGGCACCCGGATCCACCACAGCGTGGGGGCGTGGCCGATCGCGGTGCGCGACGTGACCACCGTGCGGGCCGTGACGCCCCTGCGGCTGCTCGACCTGGAGGCCCGCCTGTGGCCGATCGGCGCGGCCCGGGTCCGGATCGAGCTGACCGAGGTGCCCGACGGCACCGAGGTGGTCATGGCCGAGGAGGCGGTCAAGGGGCCGACCGCGTTGCTGCCGGAGTCCGCGCAGGCGATGTTCCTCGTCCCGCGCAACCGCGAGTCGCTGCGGCGGCTCGCCGACTTGGCCGTGCGTCGGGAGAGCCAGTAGCCGGCGTGGGCTGGTGATGGGCCAAGTCCGAGGCCGGGCCAAGCCCGAGATCGGGGTCAAACCCAAGATCGGGGCCAAGCTCTAGGCCAGGGCCAGGGCCAGGGCCAGGGCCAGGGCCGGAGCCGGAGCCGGAGCCAGGGCTGGGGCCAAGCCCAAGACCAGGGCCAAGCCCAAGACCAGGGCCAAGGCCGGGGCTGAGCCCAAGCTCAAGGCTGGGGCCAAGGACAGGGCTGAGGGTGGGGCCTGGGTCGCGGGTTTCCATGTTCAACCGATGGCCGAGACCCCGGTTTTCGTACATCTTTGCGCGATGATCACCCCATCGTGTGATCCTCCGCCCCCTCGGAACCCGGCCACACCGCCCGGCCGCAGCCGCCGAGGTGGTGTCGGCTGCGGCCCACCGTAGTCCTCCTCCTAGTACACCGCTCGGTTCAGGCCGCGCATCAGCAGCCGGTACGCGTCGCCCGCCAGGCCGTTGCGCGCGAGCGCCGCCCGTGCCGCGTTCGCGCCCGCCGCGCCGTGCACCCCGCCGCCGGGGTGCGCCGACGCGCCCGCCAGGTACAGGCGGTCCACCGGCGTGTCCGCCCGACCCAGGCCGGGCACGGGGCGGAAGACCAGCTGCTGGTGGATCGCCGCCGTCCCGGAGTTGATCGAACCGCCGACCAGGCTCGGGTTGCGCGACTCCAGCTCGCCCGGCCCCTGCACGAACCGCCCGCGCACCAGGTCGCGGAACCCCGGCGCGTGCTGCTCGATCAGCTGCTCCAACCGGTCCGCCCGCCGCCGCGCGCGGTCCGCCGTCCACTGCTCGCCCCGGGGCACGTGCGTGTACGCCCACGCCGTCTCCGTGCCCGCCGGCGACCGCGACGGGTCGGACGTCGTCATCTGGCCCATGATCACGAACGGCACCCGGGGCAGCCTCCCGCACGCGATCTCCGCGCTGGTCATCGCCAACCCGTTGAAGTCGCCTCCCAAGTGGACGGTCCCGGCCCCGCGCGCCTCCGGGTTCGTCCACGGGATCGGCGCGTCCAGCGCCCAGTCCACCTTGACCGTCGCGTCGTCCCACTCGAACTGCGCCAGGTCCGACACCAACCGCGCCGGCAGGTGCCGCTCGCCGACCAACCCGAGGTAGAGCCGCGGCGCGGGCACGTCCGCCAGCACCGCCTTGCGCGCCCGCACGAACCCGCTGGACGCGTCGCGCACCCCCAGCGCCCGCCCACCGGCCACCACCACCTGCGCCACCGGCCGCGAGCACTGCACCACCCCGCCGAGCCGCCGCACCAGCGCCCGCGTCAACGCGCCCGCGCCACCCGCCGGCACCGGGTAGCCCAGGTCCTGCCCGAGCATCGACAGCAGCCACCCGAACGCCGCGCCACCCGCCTGGTCCGGACCCAGGTCGGTGTGCATCGCGTTGCCCGCCAACAACAACGGCGCGCCCTCGCCGGTGAACCGGTCGTCACCGAACGCCCGCACCGACTGCACGAACGACCGCGCGAACCGCAACGCCTCACCCGCGCCCAGCGCGCCCAGCAACCCCGCGCCCGCCCGCACCGGCGGGAACGGCCTCATCAACGCCTCGATCAGGTCGTCCCGGACCCGCTGCCACCGCGCGAACTCCGCCCGCCACGCGTCACCGTCACCCGCCCCGAACGACTCCACGGACTCCGCCGTGCGGTCCACGTCCCGCGACAGCAGCGCCACCCGGTCGTCCGGCAGCACGTACGCCAGCACGTCCGGCGCCCACCGCCACTCCAGCCCGTGCCGGTCCAGCCCCAGCCCCGCGATCACCGGCGACGCCACACCCAGCGGGTAGAACGCGCTGAACAGGTCGTGGTGGAACCCCGGCTCCGTCAACTCGGCCGTGCGCACCGCACCACCGGGCTCGTCGGCGGCCTCCAGCACCAGCACGTCCCACCCGGCGTCGGCCAGCACGTTCGCCGCCACCAACCCGTTCGGACCGGAACCGACGACCACCGCGTCCACGACGTCGCTCAACGCGAACCTCCCTCTTGGCTCTGGTGCACGGGCTGACCCCACCCCAGTCTGCTCCACCTGGGACCTCGGTGCGGCGCGAGCGGCCCCCAGGTCCCGCGGCCCTCGGCGATCGCCGCGACCACCTCCGCCAACGCCCGCCGCGCGTCGTGCCGGGGCGCCCACCCCAGCCCGCGCAACCTGGCCGTGTCCACAAGGGACACCCGGTCGGCCAGCCGCAGCCAGCCCGGGTGCAGCGGCTGCAGCCCGAGGCGCCAGGTCAACCACGCCGGTCCCGGCAGCGCGCGGAACGGCACGGGCACCAGGAACCCGCCGACCGCCGCCGCCAGGTCGGACGCGCGCAGCACGGGCTCGGCGGCGACGTTGAACGCCCCGGTGGCGCGCGCCCGCAGGACGAGCAGGATCGCCCGGGCGACGTCCTCGGCGTGCACGAGCTGGAGCCGCAACCCCGGCCACAGCGGCACCGGCAACCACGGCCGGCCCAGCAGCGCGGGCGGCACCAGCGGGCTGAGCGCCCACCGGTCGAACTCGGCGCCGGCCTCGGGCTGCACGACCGCGCACGGCCGGAGGCGCGCCACCCCGGGACGCCCGTCGAGGAGCCGCTCCAACTCGACCTTCTGGGCGCTGTAGGCGCTGCCGGGCACCCCGCCGCACGGCGAGTCCTCGTCGACGAGCCCGGGAGCGGACGTGTAAGCGGCGACCGAAGAGGCCACGACGACGTGCGGCACCCCGGCCCGCTCGGCGGCGCGCAGCACGTGGGCGCTGCCGGTGACGTTGGTGCGCCGCATGTCCGGGTCGCGAGGGGTGGGCTGGACGGCCCAGGCCAGGTGCACCACCGCGTCCGCGCCGTCGAAAACCCGCGTCAACAACGCCTCGGCGGCCGGCGCGCCGACATCGCAGCTCACCCACCGCTCGGGGTCCGGCGAACCCAGGTGGGCGGCGGAGGCGCCGGTCGAACGGCCTCCAGGCCGTGCATCGGTCCCGGCCGAACCGCCCTCCGGCCGTGCATCGGTCCCGGCCGAACCGCCCTCCGGTCGCGCAGCGGCGTCGGCCGAACGACCCCCCAGCTGCGCAGAGGTCCCCGCCAGGGGGTCCCCTGCTTTCATCTTGCCGGCAGGGTCCGACAATTCCGGTCGACGGGAGCCGGCCACCCACCCGGGAGGCACGCGGCGCGCGACGCCGACCACCTCGACCCCCGCCTCCGCGAGCACGCGGCGCAGTGCCGTCCCCACGTTGCCGCTGGCACCCGTGACGACGACCCTCATGCCCGGAACGTACCCCCACCGGCCGCGCTCAAGCCCGAACACGCGACCCGCGATGAGAGGTCCCGGTCACCCGATCGCCCGGTCACCCGCGCACCCGCGACCGGGGCGCCCCGAAC
>NZ_JBHWIE010000009.1:0-89073 GCF_042732085.1 Actinosynnema sp. NPDC059797 | reverse complement strand
CCGCGCGCGGGGTCTCGGGCGCGGCCGGGGTGGTCGACGTGTCCGACGTGGCCGACGTGGCCGACGTGGCGGGGGCGACCGGCGCCGCGCTCGTGCCGCAGCCCGCCAGCACCGCGCCCACCAGGGCGATCACCGCCACCCGACCACGTCTTCCCACGCGTCAAAGGTCCGTTTCACAACCGCCTGATGTCGAGCGATTCCTCCTGTGAGGTTCCTGAAGACTCGTCACGTACGACCACGTAGGCCCCTCCGCCGGCCCGTTCGGACACCGCCTCCACCAGCTCCGTCCCCCGGTAGACGAGCCCGGCGCCGTCGTCGGTGCAGTGCGTCTCCGGCAGCACGCCGGACGCGACCGCCTCGTGGATCGTCGGCCGCCGCAGGGCCTCGCTGTCGTAGTGCACGCCGTTGCCGTAGGGCAGGAAGCCCAGGCCGTTGGTCACCACGCGCAGCTCCGGGCCGAACGAGTCCGTGGCGCCGCCGGCGAACCAGCAGATCGACCCCGCCGACACGCCGCCCAGCACGACCCCGTCCAGCCACGCCGCCCGCAGCACGTCGCCGAGGCCGTGCACCGCCCACACGGCCAGCAGGTTGGCCACGGAGCCGCCGCCCACCCACACCACGTCGTGCTCGCCGACCCAGCCCCGGAGGTCGTCGGTGGGCGGCATGGGGAACAGGTTGAGGTGCGACACCTCCCACCCGGCCAACCGGCCCGCCTCGTCGACGTTCGCGTGCCACCACCGCTGGTCGCCCCACGCCGTGCCGACGTAGCAGAGCCGGGGCTTGCGGCCGTGCACGCCGGACAGGTCGACGGCGTGGTGGGCGAGCTTGTGGAACTCCAGGTCGGTGCGGCGGCCCGCGCGGAAGCCGCCGGAGGTCGCCAGGATGGTGGGCTGGTCTGCTGCCATGAGCGCGATCCTGGCAGCGCCGGCCTCGGAGCGGGTGTGGAATCATCGACCGCGTGACGTTCCTGCCGTGGCTCCGCAGGCTGGTGACCCGCATCGTCCTCGGCACCCTCGTCGTGGGGTTCCTCGTCGTCGGCGGCACCGCGTTCCGCGTCTGGCAGGTCGCCCGGGAGGACGACCGCACGCACGCCGACATGGCCGTGGTGCTCGGCGCCGCGCAGTACAACGGCGTGCCCTCCGACGTCCTGGAGGCCCGCCTGGAACACGCCCGGCGGCTCTACCGGCAGGGCGTGGTCGGCTACATCGCCACCACGGGCGGGCGGCAGCCGGGCGACAACTACACCGAGGGCGAGGCCGGCCGGATCTGGCTGGAGGCCCACGACGTGCCGCCCGACCGCATCCTGGAGGTCGGCGAGGGCACCGACACGCTGGGCAGCATCCGCGCCGTGGCCGCCGCCGCGCGGGAGAAGTCGTTGCGCACGGCCGTGATCGTGAGCGACCCGTGGCACTCGCTGCGCGCCCGCACCATGGCCGAGGACGAGGGGCTGGACGCCTGGACCTCGCCCACGCGCAGCGGCCCGAACGTGCAGACCCGCGCCACCCAGCTCTTCTACATCCGCCGCGAGACCGGCGGCCTGCTGTACTACCACCTGATGAAGGCGCCGGCGGGCGCGTTCGACGGCATCCTGCTCTGACCTCTGACCTCTGGCCTCTGGCCTCAGCCCGCCGGGTAGCCGACCACCACCCGGTCGTCGCGCCCGACGAGGGCGAGGAAGCCCGGCGCGGGCAGCACGTCGACGCGGTGGTCGGTCGCCGGCCCCCACCCGGCCAGCGCGCGCCGGTCCGCGGTCGACGCGCCCCACCCCTGCCACATCAGCTCCGCGCCGCCGGGGGCCGGGCAGAGCCACACCAGCGTGCTCCGGGTGGTGGCGGCGGGCACCCGGCCGCCGCACGGCAGCTCCACCGGCGGGTGCACCGCGCCGCTCCCGGGGTCGACGCCGGTGACCCGCCACCGGTCGCCGGCCTCCTCCCACGACAGCGCGACCGGGCCCGCGTCGGACGGGTCGTACCGGCGGGGCGACTCCACCACCGGCTCGCCGTCGCGCGTGCGCAGCACGGCGGCGGGGGAGCCGATCGCGGTGACCGCCACGCCCGAGCCACCGGGCAGCACCGCCACCCGCGGCCCGGTGACCGCCTCGGGGGAGACCCGGTGCCGCCACCGCTCCGCGCCGTCGCGGTCGTCCAGCGCCACCACCGCCGCGGAGCCGGGGCAGACCAGGCCGACCAGCACCACGTCCGCGCCGAC
The DNA here is from genome assembly GCF_042732085.1 of Actinosynnema sp. NPDC059797. Taxonomy (NCBI): domain Bacteria; kingdom Bacillati; phylum Actinomycetota; class Actinomycetes; order Pseudonocardiales; family Pseudonocardiaceae; genus Actinosynnema; species Actinosynnema sp. NPDC059797. Next base: position 86,865 of record NZ_JBHWIE010000009.1, on the reverse strand, counting down.
CTCCGGCTCGTGCGGCGTCGCGCACCCGTCCGGGGCGGTCCAGGTCCACAGGTGACCGCCGGTGCGCGGGTCCTCGGCGCGCACGCGGTGGTCGCGCGGCTCGGGGACGACCAGCGCGTTCGAGGTGGGCTCGCCGGGCCAGGGCGTCGCCCACTCCCGCAGCACCTCGCCGGTCACGGCGTCCAGCAGCACCCCGAGCACCCCGGTCCGGTCGTGCGAGCCGCCGCCCCGGAACGCCGCCACCACCAGCGCGCCGTCCGGTGCGGCCGACAACGCCGCGAGCGACGCGAAGGGCCGGGCGTACCGCCACCGGGGTCCGCCGTCGGGCCCCAGGGCGACGAGTTCCCCGTCCCCGGTGCCGACGACCAGGCCGGCGCCCGCCACGACCGCGAACTCGACCGACGCGGGCGCGGTCCACCGCCACGGCTGGCCGACCGGCCGGTCGGCCACCGCCGCCGGCCGCACCGCACCGGCGGTCCCACCGCGGACCACCAGCGCCCGGTGCCCGACCACCGCGCCGAACCCGGCCGCCAGGACGACCGCGACCGCCGCCGCGGCCACGGGTCGCGGCCACGGCTCCCGCCTGACCGCCGCGCCGACCAGGACCGCCGCGGCGCCCACGAGCAGCAGCGCGGACGACGGGTCCGCGATCCCGGACCGGGTGTCGTCCACCAGCAGGTACGCCGCGAACGCCGCCGCGAGCGCCGCCACCGGCGTGCGGAACCGCGTGCCGAGCACCGCGGGCAGCGCCGCCAGGACCACCCCGGCCACCCCGGCGACCTCCCACGCGGCCGCCTCCCGCGGCACCCCGCCGCCCACCGCCGCCGACACCCCGGCGCACACCGCGCCGACCACCGCGAGCACCACCCCGACCACCGGCCCCACCCCCCGTCCCACCGACGCGGCGACCGCGCCGCCCGTTCCCGGTCGGGTCCTCGCGAACGGGTGACGCGGCCGGCGCTCGCCTACTCTGGGCGAATGCGCCAGGGCTACACCGAGCACGACGCGGCGCGGCTGGTCGAGGAGGAGCCCAAGCAGGCCGTGCTGCCGGGGGCCCGACCGGAGCGCCGCTCGCCGTTCTCCCGGGACCGGGCGCGGGTGCTGCACTCGGCGGCCCTGCGCCGGCTGGCGGGCAAGACCCAGGTCGTGGGGCCCAACGAGGGCGCCGAGGTGACCGGTGTGCCGCGCACCAGGCTCACGCACTCGCTGGAGGTGGCGCAGATCGGGCGCGGCATCGGCGAGGAGCTGGGCTGCGACCCCGACCTCGTGGACACGGCGGGCCTCGCGCACGACATCGGCCACCCGCCGTTCGGGCACAACGGGGAGCGCGCGCTCGACGGGCTGGCCGGCCCGTGCGGCGGTTTCGAGGGCAACGCCCAGACCCTGCGCATCCTGACCCGCCTGGAGCCCAAGACCGAGCACGGCCTCAACCTCACCCGCGCGTGCCTCGACGCCGCCACCAAGTACCCGTGGCCGCGGCGGCCCGGCGTGGTGAAGTTCGGCGCCTACGACGACGACCTGCCGGTGTTCACCTGGCTCCGCGAGGGCGCGCCCGACCACCGGCGGTGCCTGGAGGCCCAGGTCATGGACTGGGCCGACGACGTGGCCTACTCCGTGCACGACGTGGAGGACGGCGTGCTGGCGCACCGCATCCGGCTGGCCGCGCTGGGCGACCCGGCCGAGCGGGCCGCGATCGCCGAGCTGGCCGCCAAGCACTTCTGCGACGAGCCGGTCTCCACCCTGGAGGCCACGGCCGCCGAGCTGATGCGGCTGCCGGTGATCGCCGACCTGGCCGAGTACGACGGCTCGCTGCGCGCCCAGGTCGCCCTCAAGCGCCTGACCAGCGAACTGGTCGGCCGGTTCGCCTCGGCGGCCGTCGGCGGCACCCGGCGCGAGCACGGCGACGGCCCGCTGTCCCGCTACCAGGCCGACCTGGTCGTGCCGCCGCGCGCGCAGGCCGAGGTGGCGCTGCTCAAGGCGGTCGCGCTGCGGTACGTGATGAGCGACCCGTCCCGGCTGGCCATGCAGGCCCGCCAGCGGGAGCTGGTCGCCGAGCTGGTGGACCTGCTGCTGCGCCGCGCGCCGGACTCGCTGGACCCCGCGTTCCACCCCGCGTGGGCCGCGGCGGGGGACGACGCGCAGCGGCTGCGGGTGGTGGTCGACCAGGTCGCCACCCTGACCGACGCCCAGGCCGTGGGGTGGCACCGGGCGCTGAACGGCCCGACGGGGCGACGTGAGTAGTGCCACACTCGACCGCGTGGGCGGACGAGGGCGGAAGGCGGTGCGCGTCGCTCGGGAGACGGCGTACCGCGGCCGGGACGACGATCCCGACGACGGTTCCGCCGGGGTGCGCGAACCACGCCGACCACGGCCGCTCGGCCCGAGCGGCGGCGCGGGGGAGCGCCCCCCGCCGGAAGACCCGATCACCAGCGAGGAGACCCCGTGCCCGATCGAGCGCACCTGACGTTCGCCCTCACCCTGCACGACGCCGTCGCGCCCGATCGCACGCAGAACGCCTGCTGGTCCCCGTACTCGGTGGCGAGCGCCCTGGGCATGACCGCCCGCGCCGCCCGCGGCACGACCCGGGCCGAGCTGGTGGGCCTGCTCGGCGAGGACCACGCCGAGCTGGTCAAGGGCTCCCTGGTCGAGGGCGACGCCGAGTTCGCCGTGGCCAACACCCTGTGGGCCGCCGACGAGCTGCCGCTGGAGGACGGCTTCCTGGCCGACCTCGCGGACTGGCCCGGCGCCAAGGCCCGCTCCGCGCCGTTCGGCCGCGACCCCGAGGGCTCGCGCGAGCTGATCAACGCCGACGTGGCCGACACCACCCGCGGGCTGGTCCCCGAGCTGCTGTCCCCCGGCTCGATCAAGCCCGACACCGCCGCCACCCTGGTCAACGCGCTGTACCTGAAGTGCGCCTGGGCCGAGGAGTTCCCCGGGCACGACACCTCCGACCAGCCCTTCCGGGGCGCGGGCGAAGTGCCGACCATGCGCCGCACGGGCCGGATGCGCTACGCCCGGCGCGCCGGGTGGCAGGCCGTGGGCGTGCCCGCGCGCGGCGGCGTGGAGGCGGTCGTGCTGCTGCCCGACGACGAGCTGGGCGGCACGGGCGGCGTGCCCGAGGTGCTGGGCGCGCTGGAGCACGACCGCGTCGAACTGCACCTGCCCAAGCTCGACCTCGACGTGAACGCCTCGCTGGCCGACGCGCTGCGCGAGGTGGGCGTGCGGACCCTGTTCACCCGCGAGGCCGACCTGGGCGGCCTGAGCCCCGACCCCCGGCTGCGCGTGGACGACGTGGTCCACGAGGCCGTGCTGCGGCTGGACGAGCAGGGCTTCGAGGGCGCCGCCGCGACCGCCGTGGTCATGCGGCTGACCTCGTTCGTCCCGGACGAGCCCGCCCGCGTGGTCCGGGTCGACCGCCCGTACCTGCTGCTGGTCCGGCACGCGACCACGGGCGCGATCTACTTCCTCGCCCAGGTCGCCAGGCCGTAGCCGTCACGTTCCACCGCGCCGCCTCGTCCACCGGGTGTCGATGTCGGTGGAACGAGGAGGAAGACGTGCCCAGGATCCCGGTCGTCCCGACCGCGCGGGCGAACCCGCTGGTCAAGCTCGCCTACCGGATCAGCAGGCGGAAGTTCGGCGCGGTGCCCGAGCCGGTGGCCGTGACCGCGAACCACCCGAGGCTGATGATGGCGGGCGCCCGGCACGAACTGGCCGTGGAGAAGGCGGCCGGGGTGCTGCCGGTGTCGCTGCGCGAACTGGTCGTCTACGCCACGGCGGTCAGGCTCGGCTGCTCGTGGTGCGTGGACTTCGGCACCATGCTGATCAAGCACGAGGGGTTGGACGTCGACCGGCTCAAGGAGGTCCACGACTACGCCACCTCCGACCGGTACACCGAGGTGGAGAAGCTGGCGCTGGCCTACGTCGACGCGATGACCGCCACGCCCACCGCCGTCACCGACGAGCAGGTGGCCGGGCTGGAGCGGCGGCTCGGGCGCGCTGGGGTGGTCGAGCTGACCTACCTGATCGCGCTGGAGAACCACCGGGCCCGGTTCAACTCGGCGCTGGGCATCGTCGACCAGGGCTTCACCTCGGGCGAGGCGTGCCGGGTGCCCCTGCCCTGACCACCGCCGCCCCCCGGTGACGGCACCGGGGGGCGGCAGGGGCCGGGTCAGCCCTCGAAGCGCACGTGGCGCAGCTTGTCGGGGTTCACCACGTCGTAGACGCCGACGACCAGGCCGTCGCGCAGCACGAGCGTGCTCACCCGCGCGTCGAGGTCGGGCCGGGAGGCGAACAGCACGCCCAGGTCGCCGTTGACCAGCGCGAGCCGGCCCGAGGTCGTCACGTCCCCGCCGTACTTGCGCACCAGGCCCAGCAGGAAGCGCGCCGCCTTCTCGCGCCCGGCGACGACGTTGATCGCGGTCCTGGCCTTGCCGCCGCCGTCGCCCACGACCGCCACGTCCGGGTGCAGCAGGCCGACCACCGCGTCCACGTCGCCGGCCGCCAGCGCCGCCACGAACCGCTCCAGCACCTCGCGCTGCTCGTCCAGGGCGACCCGGGGCGGCGGGTCGGCCTCGGCGACGGCCCGCCTGCCACGAGAGGCGAACTGGCGGGCTGTCGCGACCTCCACGCCCAGCACGTCGGCGATCTCCGCGAACGGCACGCCGAACGCGTCGTGCAGCACGAACGCCACCCGCTGCTCGGGCGGGAGCCGGTCCAGCACCACCAGCGCCGCCATCCGCACGCCGTCGTCGCGCACCACCGCGTCCAGCGGGTCGTCCTCGCCGGAGGTGACCAGCGGCTCGGGTAGCCACTGGCCGACGTACCGCTCGCGGCGCACGGCCGCCGACCGCAGCCGGTCCAGGCAGATCCGGCCCACCACCGTGGTCAGCCAGGCCCGCAGGTCCCGGATGCCGGCGCGGCCCGGGTCGCCGAGCCCGGCGAGCCGCAGCCACGCCTCCTGCACCGCGTCCTCGGCGTCCGCGACGCTGCCGGTGAGGCGGTAGGCCACGCCGACCAGGTGCGACCGGTGGCTGGTGAACGTGGTGACCAGGGTCTGCTCGGCGGCGGTCATGACCTCCAGTCAACCAGCACTAGACTCGGCTGCTGTGGCAGGACGCATCCGGGAGAGCGACATCGCGTTGGTGCGTGACCGGAGCCGGATCGACGACGTCGTGGGAGACCACGTGTCGCTGCGTCGGGCCGGTGGCGGCGCGCTGAAGGGCCTGTGCCCGTTCCACGACGAGAAGTCGCCGTCGTTCAACGTGCGCCCGTCCCACGGCACGTTCCACTGCTTCGGCTGCGGTGAGGGCGGCGACGTCATCGCGTTCGTGATGAAGATCGAGCACCTCGGGTTCGTCGAGGCGGTCGAGCGGCTGGCCGACCGGGCGGGCATCCAGCTCACCTACGAGGGCGGCGGCGCGACGATCCAGCGCGACCGCGGCACCCGCAGCAGGCTCATCGAGGCGCACCGGGCCGCCGCCGAGTTCTACGCCGAGCAGCTCGCCACGCCCGAGGCCATGCCCGCGCGCGAGTTCCTGGCGGAGCGCGGCTTCGACGAGAACGCCGCCCGCCAGTTCGGCTGCGGCTTCGCGCCCGCCGGTTGGGACCGGCTCACCAAGCACCTGCTCGGCCGCGGTTTCGAGCTGACCGAGCTGATCAAGGCCCAGCTGACCAAGGAGGGCCGCCAGGGGCCGATCGACCGGTTCCACCGGCGGCTGCTGTGGCCGATCAAGGACCTCGGCGGCGACGTGGTCGGGTTCGGCGCGCGCCGGATCTTCGACGACGACCCGATCCAGGCCAAGTACCTGAACACCAGCGAGAGCGTGATCTACAAGAAGTCGCAGGTGCTGTTCGGGCTGGACCAGGCCAAGCGGGAGATCGCCAAGCGGCGGCAGGCCGTGGTGGTCGAGGGCTACACCGACGTGATGGCCATGCACCTGGCGGGCGTGCCCACCGCGGTGGCGTCCTGCGGCACGGCGTTCGGCGGCGACCACATGAACGTGCTGCGGCGCCTGCTCATCGACGACTCGCTCAACGGCGAGGTGATCTTCACCTTCGACGGCGACTCGGCGGGGCAGAAGGCGGCGCTCAAGGCGTTCGAGGGCGAGCAGCAGTTCACCGCGCAGACCTACATCGCGGTCGCGCCGGACGGCATGGACCCGTGCGAGCTGCGGCAGGCCAAGGGCGACGTGGCCGTGCGGGACCTGGTGGCCAGGCGCACGCCGCTGTTCGAGTTCGCCATCCGCACCAGGCTCAGGGACTACGACCTGGACTCGGTGGACGGCCGGGTCGAGGCGCTCAAGGCCATGGTCCCGTTCGTGGCCCAGATCAAGGACCGCGCCAAGCGCGACGGCTACGCCACGCGCCTGGCGTGGTGGGTGGGCTGGGAGGACGAGGCCGCCGTGGTCCGGCGGGTCCGGGAGACCGCCAACGGCAAGGCGCCCGCACCCGCGCGGCGCCGCCCGGTCGACCCGGACCAGGGCGCGCTGCCGGTGGACGTGGACGGCCCGACCAGGCCCAACCCGCGCGACCCGGCGCTGCTGTCGGAGCGGGAGGCGGTCAAGGCGGCGCTCCAGCTGCCGGAGATGGCGGGCCCGTACTACGACTCGGTGCCCGACGAGGCGTTCACCAACCCGGCCTACCTGGAGCTGCACCAGGGCATCCGCAAGGCGGGCGGCGCGTCCGCCGGGCTGGCCGGCCCGCAGTACTTCGAGGCGGTGTCGCAGTGCTGCCCGCACCAGTCGGTGCGGTCGCTGCTGACCGAGCTGTCGGTCGAGCCGCTGCGGGTGAAGACCAACGACGAGTACCGGTACGTGCAGAGCGTGCTGGCGGGGCTGCAGAAGGCGCTGGTGGCCAAGCAGATCGCGGACATCAAGTCGCGGCTGCGGCGGGTCTCGCCGATCGAGGAGCCCGACGAGTACCGGCACCTGTTCGGCGACCTCGTCGCGCTGGAGGAGTACCACAAGGCGCTGGGCGAGCAGGCGGTGGGCGGGCTGTGAGGGAACTGCTGCGGAGGCTGTTCGGGTCGGGCGCGCCCAAGGGGTTCGCCGGCGCGCTGGAGGCGGACGAGAACGTGCTGGCGTCCGCGCCGGCGGGGTCGTCGTGGCTGGTCGCGACCACGCACGGGCTGTGGCTGCCGGGCGTCGACGGCGCCGGGCCGCGCCGGGTCGGGTGGCACCTGGTCAGCAAGGCGACGTGGAGCGGGAACGTGCTCTCGGTCGTCGAGGCGGTCGAGGACGGCGCGGCGGGCGAGGCGGTCGTGCTGCGCGACCTGGTGCCGCTGAGGTTCCCGCTGGAGTCGCCGGGCAAGGTGCCCCAGGTCGTGCACGAGCGGGTCACGGGGTCGATCAAGTCGCGGCACCGGCACGAGTCGCCGGGGGCGTGGTTCCTCCAGCGGAAGGTGACCGGGCGCGACGGCGTGGTGCTCCAGGTGCGGCCGGACCCGGACGCGGACGTGGAGGCGCTGCGGGAGATCGCGGCGTCGGTGGCCGCCAAGATCGCGGCGCTGCGGGCCGAGCCCTAGCGGCGTACTCTAGCAGTACGCTTGTACTGTTAGGGGGTGCGCATGTGGGATCCGGCCCGGTACCTGGCGTTCGCCGACCACCGGTCGCGACCGTTCCACGAGCTGCTGGCGAGGGTCGGCGCGACCTCGCCGCGCCGGGTGGTGGACCTCGGGTGCGGTCCGGGGAACCTGACGGCGGCGCTGGCCCAGCGGTGGCCCTCGGCGGTGGTGGAGGCCCTGGACTCGTCACCGGAGATGGTGGCGGCGGCGCGGGCGCGCGGCGTGGACGCGCGGGTGGGCGACGTGGCCTCGTGGCGGCCCGGCCCCGACGTCGACGTGGTGGTGTCCAACGCGGTGCTCCAGTGGGTGCCGGGGCACGAGGAGCTGCTGCGCGGGTGGGTGCGCGCGCTGCCGTCGGGCGCGTGGCTGGCGGTGCAGGTGCCGGGGAACTTCGCCGGGCCGTCGCACCGGCTGGTGCGCGAGCTGGTGGACGAGCGTTGGCCGGACCTGAGGGGGCTGCTGCGCGAGTCGCCGGTGCTGGACCCCTCCGGGTACGCGGAGGTGCTGTCCGGGGCCGCTGTGGACGCGTGGGAGACCACGTACCTCCAGCGGCTGGAGGGGGAGGACGCCGTGCTGGAGTGGATCACCGGGACGGCGCTGCGGCCCGTCCGCGCCGCACTGGACGACGCCGGGTGGGAGGAGTTCCGGGCCGCGCTGGCGCCCCGCCTGCGGGACGCCTACCCGCCGCGGGCGGACGGCACGACGTGGTTCCCGTTCCGCCGGGTGTTCGCGGTGGCGCGGGTGCCCTGAGCCCGGGCACGACCCGGCCGCCCCCTCGCGGCATGAGGGGGCGGCCGGGTCTTCCGGTGTTCTCAGTTGGTCCGCGGGATGACCGGGTCGCGCCGGTAGCCGTTGGTGCCGGCGCCGGCGGTCCCCGCCGCCCCCGTCGTCCCGGGCGTCCGCGTCGCCCGCCGGCCGAAACCGGTCTTCTCGCCCACCTTGGCCCGCACGACCCCGGCCGCGCCCTGGACCGCCGGGTGCTCGGCCAGCGAGCGGTACACCCGCGCGATCTGGTCGTACCTGTGGCGGCCGGCGCGCGCGCCGAGCACGTAGCCGACCGCCGCGCCGAACAGGATGCCCTTCATCAGGTCCTCTCCTCCCGTCGTGCCTGGTCACGCCCCTGCTTACCCGGTTGGGAGGGGGGTGTGCACGAGCACTCTTCCGGATGCTCTATAGTTGTGTCCTGTCGGGCCGAGAGGCCCGGCGCACAACCGAACAATCCCCCATAGCTCAACGGCAGAGCATTCGACTGTTAATCGAAGGGTTACTGGTTCGAATCCAGTTGGGGGAGCGCGATGTCAGCCCCAGGTCTCGTGGACCTGGGGTTTCGTCGTTTCATGGGGTGGGGGTACCCGCCGATCACCCGTTCGTCACCCTCCTGGGGCCGGTTTCTTCCGGCAGGCTGACCCCATGGCCCTCTCCTCCGCCCAGGACCGGTCGTACCGCCCCGATCGCTGGGACCGCTTCGCCATCCGCCGCCGGATCACGTCGCTGGACCCCGAGCGCGACCACGTGGAGATCATGCGCCTGTCGTCGGGCCACGAGTTCCCGTGGGACTACGTGCGGGCGCTGGAGTTCGCCTTGTTCCGGACGTACTGCGTGCCGTCGATCTCGGCCCTGCTCGCCCGGACCGGCGAGTTCGAGAAGCGCCCCCAGCGGCGCTACGACGACACCGCGCTGCTCATGGCCGAGCTGGTGGAACACGGGTACGACTCGCCGCGGGGCAAGGAGGCGCTGCGCGTGGTCAACCGCCTGCACGGGCGCTACCCGATCGCCAACGACGACATGCGGTACGTGCTGTCCACGTTCGTGTACGACCCGATCGAGTGGATCACCGAGTACGGCTGGCGGCCGTTGACCGACCACGAGCGCCTGGCCGCGTTCCACTTCTACCGGGCCGTGGGGGCGCGGATGGGGATCAAGGAGGTGCCGGGGACCTACGAGGCGTTCAGGGACTTCAAGGAGGCCTACGAGGCCGAGCGCTTCGCCTACAGCGACACCAACCGCAGGATCGGCCGGTACACCCTCGACCTGTTCTGCTCCTGGTACCCCGTCCCGAAGCCCCTGACGGCCCGCGCGGTCCTGGCCATGCTCGACGAGCGGATGCTGTCGGCCTTCGGCTTCCCGCCCCAACCGGCGTGGCTGACCGCCCTGGCGCGGCGCGCCCTGCGACTGCGGGCGCACGCCGTCCGCCTCCTCCCGCCCCGCCGGGAACCCAGCCTGACCAGCCGCGGGAACCGCACGTACCCGAACTACCCGACCGGCTACCGGCCGTCCGACATCGGGGCACCGTAGCCCGCAGTGCACAGCTTGGTCACGCCGTGCCGGGTTGCCGAGACGCGCCGGAACCTGATCTGTACCCTCCAGAACCGCACGTCAGGGGGCGGTAGCTCAGCCGGTCAGAGCAGCGGACTCATAATCCGTCAGGTCGTGGGTTCGAACCCCACCCGCCCTACCACCTTGGCTGGTCAGAGGTGGTGGCGGTACCCGGCTCCAAGATCACCGCCACCCCTTTGCCACGCTTTACGGCCGGTACCCCTTAACCGCCTCCAGCGCGTCGGCCGCCTTCCGACTGGTCACCCGGCGGGCCATGTAGACGTCCTGGGTGGTCGACACCTTGGAGTGGCCGAGCTGGTCCGCGATCTGCCGGGCGCTCAACCCGGCTTCGTCCAGGATGGTCGCCACCGACCGGCGGAACGTCCGGAAGGTCACCCACGGGTAGCCCGCCCGGTCCCGGAACTCCCGCCACCGGGCCAGGGTGTTGTGCTTGTCCCGGAGCCCGCCGAGCGAGTTGGGGAACACCGGCCCCCGAAGGTCCGCCGGGTCGACCCCGAAGCGTTCGGCCAGCTTCACCCGCCGCTCCCGGAGCACGTCGACCAGCCAGGCCGACAGCGGCAGGGCCCGCTCGGACACGTCGGTCTTGCCGAGGTTGATCCGCTGGCCCTGGCCCCTGACGCGGATCAGCCCGCCGCCCCAGTCGACCGTGCCGGCGTTCAGGTCGAGGTGGTGCCAGTGCACCGCCAGGCCCTCCCCGGTCCGCTCACCCGTGCCCGCGTACCACCGGGCCAGGTCCGGCAGGTCGTGACGCGCCGCCACCTCGTCGCTGTCGAGCTTGTCCAGCAGGTCGGCCAGCTCGTCCAGCGTCAGCGCACGGGCCCGCTTCTTGCGTCCCTCCAGCGGGGCCACGTCCCGCACCGGGTTGGACGCCAGCGCGCCGTGCCGCACGGCCAGGCCGCAGACGCCGGACAGGATCGTCCGCACCGTCTTGGCGGTGTGCGGGCTGTGCCGGTCCTGCGCCGCCGCCACCACCCGACCGAGCCGCGGCACGGTCAGCTCCCGCACCCGCAGACCACCGATGGCGGGCAGCACCAGGTTGTGGAGCCGGTTCTCGTAGGTCTCCTTGGAGGTGGGGGAGCGGCGGCCCGCGTCGACCGCCCGTTGGAACTCCGCCAACCACAGTTCGGCAGCTTCCCGGAACCGCGTGTCCGGGGTGATGCCGCCCGACTCGGACGGGGTGATCCGGTCCCGCAGCGCCTCCTTGAGCGCCCGCACCGCCGCCGTCCTGGTCCGTCCCCGTCGCTCCACCGGCCGCGTGACGCCGTCGTGGTCGCGGAAGTTCGCCCGGGCCCGCCACCCCGACCGGTCCGGATAGGTCTGGATCTTGCCGAAGGTGCCGACCGGCAGGGGCGGACGCGCCATCAGGCCGTCCCGTCCGGCAGGGACTCCACCCACGCCATGACCTGGTCGGGCACGAACCGCACGTACTTGCCGATGCGCTTGCCGGGCGGTCCGTAGTTGCGGGTCCGCCACTGGTAGAGCGTGTTGATCGGGACGCCCAGGAAGTCGGCGACCTCCTTCATCCCCCAGAGCTTGCTCATGCCGATGCCTCCTGTTCGTACTTGCGTTTGCGCTGCTCACGGGTGCGTTCGGCGATAGCCAGGGCCAGTTCGCGTTCCGCGTCGTCGGCGTAGCCGGTGCCCACGTAGTCCCAGTGGTTGACCAGCAGGACCGCGCCGGGGTCGTGGCCGAGCTGGCCGAGCATCTCGGCGGTGCGGAACGCGCGGCGTTCGCCCCGGATGGCCTTGAAGGTGGTCGAGTAGGCGCGGGACTTGGACAGGAAGTGGCCCCGGAAGGCCAGCATGTGCGCCCAGCGGCGCAGGTTGAGCTTGGCCAGGTGCTCCAGGTCCCCGAGGTCCCACGCGGTTTGGATCATGCGTCGGTGGTGGTCGTGGACCCTCAGGTGGTCGATGTCGAGTTGGGAGCGGATCGGCCGGTCCGCCGCTTCGCTCTTGCCGGTGCCCTTGGTGGCGTACTTCGCGACGTAGCCGGCCAGCCGGGTCTCGCTGATCTCGCCGTCCTCTTCGACCTCGTCGGCACTGGTCGGGCGGATGTGGCGCACGTCGATCTGGGAGCCCCAGCGCAGCGTGGTCACCGTGCCGTCCGGGAGCGCCTGGTCCAGGGCGACGGAGCGGGCGGCGCCGGTGATGGCGGCTTCGAGCAGCTCCGCCGAGGCCCACGCCGGGGTGGGGTCGGCGGGTCCCTCGGGTCCGTCGAGGCGGATCACGGCGTGGAAGTGGACCAGGCCGCGCCGCTGGTACTCCGCGACCTTGGCGTAGGACAACCGGGCGTGGTCCTTGAACGCCCGGACCGGCAGCCCGACCGCCTTCATCAGCTCGCGCTTGAGCGCGGTCACGAACCGGTGCCACAGCTCACCGGCGTTGGCCTGCCACAGCACCGCGCCGACGTAGTCGTAGGTGTCGGGGTCGAGCGGGGTGCCGATGGCGGGGTCGGCCGGGTGGTGCCAGGTGCCGCACGCGCACGGCAGGACCTTGCCGCGGTGGGTGGTGCGCCGGTTGTGCACCGCCCCGAACGACGGCGCGGTCAGCGTGGCGAACACCCGGGGCTTGTCGGTCACCGAGACCGGGACGCCCTTGGAGCCGCCAGCCAGGCCCGCGTGCATCAGGTGGTAGGCGTCGGCCGCGTACCGGTCCGAGCACGACGGGCACACCGACTCACGGCGGTTGCCGCAGGGGATGAACACGTCCCCGCCGTGCCAGTCCAGCAGGCCACCGGTCGCGGCGTCCTGGACCTGCCAGCCACCGGTCATCCGGATGGGCTGGGCACAGCCACCGGTGCCGGTGACCTTGTCGCGCCAGTCTCGGTAGTCGGCCCGGCGCAGCCGGTGGGCGATGCGTTCTTCGAGCGTGGAGACCACGCGGTACCTCCTTTCGAGCAGGACGAGGAGCGGGACACGGCCCAGGGGAGGAAGCCGTGTCCCGCTCATGAGGGCAGGTCAGGGGATGCCTGCCGTGGATCAGGTGAAGGCGTGCCCGTTGTGGGCCGCGTGCTCCGCGGCGATGCGGTCGGCCAGATCGGCAGGGACGCGCACCGCCTGGCGCACGTCGTCGGCGGTCAACGCGCGACCCTCGGCGGCCACCTGGTCGGCCTTGGCCCGGACCGCCTCCCGGATCGGGTCCGGCAGCTTGAGCCGGGTACCGGTGACCAGCGCGGCCGGGACCGGCCGAGGAGCGGCCGGGGCGGGGGCCGGAGTCGGTGGTGGTGCGGTGGTGCTCGCGGCCCGGTAGGCGTCGGTGATCGCCTGGTTCATCCGCTGTTGGATCACCGGCATGACCTCGGCGACACCGAACACCACGACCGGCACCATCACGTGAATGGCCAGGTTGCCGACCTCGAACCGCTCACCGGGGCGCACCGCGACCGTGGGGTAGACGTTCATGAACAGCGTCGAGCCGAGCAGGATGCGCTTGAGCCACTCCACCCACTTGCTGTCCACCGGCACACCCCGGTGAAGAACTTCGGACTCGAACACCAGCAGCATGATCAGGATGCCCGCCAGCATCGGTTCGGCCAGCCACGCCGCCCACCACAGCGGGTCGGACAGCGGCCGGTGACCGGCCAGGAAGTCCTGAACCCCGGCGGTGGTGAACCCGAGCCCGAGGGCGAGGAAGAACCACATGCCGCGCGTGATCAGCCGCCGCTGGGACTCAATCCGCACCGCCACCAAGTCGGGATCGTCCACCAGGCCCCGGAGCTGCTTGGACTCGGCAAGCCTGTGCCGCAGGCCCACGACCCGCCTGGTGACCCCGGTCTGAACGTCGATCTCGTCGGAGTCGTTGGCCCGCAACGGTTTCACCTCTTCGGGTTGAGCCGCTCGAACAGCTCCCGCCCGGACGGGGTGATCTCCACGCGGTCGGCCCGGAACAGCTCGCCGGACTCGTCGACCAACACGCACGACAAGCCCGCAACCAGGTAGCCGCGCTCCTCCAGGATCCAGAGCACCTCCGACTCCTCGTCGGTGGCCGGTCGCGCCCGCTCGGCGTGGTCCCGGAACCATCCCCACGACCCGGTCAGGTCGCCCCCACGGGTGTGGAGCCGGTCGGCGATGGCCATGCGGAGCAGCTTGTCCACGTCCGCCTTCATCCAGTCCGGCGGTGTCCACTGACTTTCGATCTCGGGCATCAGCGATGCCTCCTTTCTCCGCTATTCGATTTCCTCGGGCTCATCGGCCCGCAATGGCTCACCTTCGGTCGTGCAGGATCGAGTCCAGATGGTCGATGACGTCGGCGGTGACCGGCACCGTGATCACACGGTCTACCTCCACCAGGCTGTCTGCCTCGTCTAACAGCATGAAGCCGGATTCCCGACCGAGAACGTCGTGTTCGAGGAAGACCCGCACCGTCTCCGATTCCAAAGCGCCGAGGCCCACAACCTCGCCGCTGGACCACAACAGCCAACCCGGGCCGGACGCGGAATTCGTCGGCACGTACAGGATTTCCGATCGTGCCGCGTCCAGCACGTCCACCGCGACCAGGAGTTGTTCACGTGACCACCCGGAGAACGAGCCGTCACGCCCGTCCGGCAACCGGTTTGCCGTCACCGCACACCCCGCAGGTGGAACCAGCGGGTCCGAATCTTGTGACCGGAGTTGGTCAGCTTGACCGTGTTGACGTTCCGGCGGATCACGCCGTGCAGTTGGGAGGTGAACTCGCCGTCAGCGGCGTAGCGCTGGTCGATCAGCGACTCCACCACGGCGGTCACGTCATCTTCGGCGTGGCGGCAGTGGCCGTCACCGTCCAGGCGCACCACCCGGTCGTTGCTGTCCAGGCGACCGATCCGGCCGTCGTGGATGTCGTCGAGCACCTCCACCACCAGGTCCGGGGTGCCGCCGAACCCGGCGGGCCTGCCCTGCTCCACCGGCGGAGCAGCCTCGGGCTTGTCGGCAGAGGTCGCGAACAGGTCGAGCTGTCCGGAGGCTTCTCGGCTCGCCATCGGGTCACCGCCGATCCGTCAACTCGCGTCGGTAGAGGTTGCGCAGCGTCACCCGCAGCCCCGCCAGGCCCCCGATCGCGGCCAGCAGAGCCAGCAGGAACACCCCGTTGAGGCCCTGCCACAGGTAGATCAGCCACAGCACCAGCGCGCACACCGCGCCCCACCGGACCATCTGCCAACCGGCCCACATCGCGAATCCGAAGCGCCACATCTCAGGCCACCACCTTCAGACCGCCGGGGCGGCCGATGCTCACGAACTCGACCAACTCATCGATCTCCGAGTCGTCCACGTAGGACGCACGCACGCGCATCGGCAGACGGGACTTCTGCCGCAGCACGTACCCGATGCCCGCCGTCGCCGGGTCGTTGGGGATCTCGTCGGCCAGCGCACCGCGCAGCCGCGCCCCGTCCCCCAAGGTCATGTCCACGTGACCGGCCGAGGTCACCCGCAGGCACATCCGCACCGTGAACAGGTCCCGGACCGGCACCACGTCCTTGGTCGGCTCCTGGACGAACCCCAGCATCGAATGCCCGGTCGCCCGCCCCTGGGTGCCGACGTAGGACAGCAGCTTGCGCATAGCGCGGGCGTGGTCACCCCAGCCGAGCAGCGCGCCCAGCTCGTCGAGCACCAGCAGGTTCAACGGGGTCTCCCGCGACACCGCGAACTTGCGCCGCCCCTCGGACGCCAACCGCCGCTCGGTGGCCTCCAGATCGGCCACGAACTCCTCAACCGTCGCCAGGCAGTCCTCGGGTTCGGCCGCGTAGCGGTGCGCGATCCGCTCGGACTTGACCAGCTCCATCCGCTTGGGGTCCAGCACCCACAGCCGCACCAGGCCGTCACGGATCAGCGGGGCGACCGACCGCAGCGCCGACCACACCAACGAGCCCTTGCCCGCGCCCGTGGCACCCGCGCCGAACCAGTGCTGACCCGCCAGCGGCTCACACCAGTCCTGCCCGTACTCGGTCTCACCCAGGTACACCGCCCCCAGGTCCACCGCGTCGGAATCCCACGGCATCTCCGGGGCATCGATCACCTCGGTGAACGACTCCCGCCGCTGCACGATCACGCCGACCACCTGGGGCTTGACCTTCTCCACCCCGACCCGCTCCGCGTTCAGCGCGACCGCAAGCTCCTCCGTCTTGGCCTCCCACTGGCGCACCGTCTGCCCCGACACCAGCCGCACGAACACCGTGTCCACCGAAGGCGAGAACGACCGCACCCGCACCACACGCGGCACCCTGGGCAGGCCCGTCTTGCGGTGCATCGGAGCCAACTCGCAGTCCAGCAGCACGTCCCGCCAACGGTGCCCGGCGTAGCGGGACAACCAACGCCGCCGCAACGCCCGCAACCTCGGCGCGGCCACCGCGTCAAAGCTGTCCGGGTGCGCCCGGTACCAAGCCCCCACACCCACGGCCGCCGCACCCAGGAACACCCCGGTCGGAACCGGCCCGAACTCCACCGCCGAGGCCGACACCGCACCCGGCGTCAACACCATGACCGGGTGACGAGCAGCCCACAACGCCGCCCGCCACTCCACACCCATCCGCCTGTTCGAATAGCTCAACATCACCCCTCCTTTCCCCGCAGACGGCAAAGGCCGGTCCCGACACAACATCGGAACCGGCCCCGCCAATAACCGTGATCAGAGTCAGTCGTCGCGGACCTTCGACTTCGAATCGGTCAACGCCACCAACAACTCACCCGCCGCCTTGCGCGCCTTGTCGTACGACGCCCTGAACCCCGGCATGTCCACCGGAACCCCGCGCAGCGTCTTCCGCAGGTGCAACATCGCGGCTTCCAACTCGTCCGTAGCGCTCTCCACGCGGTAGCTCACGATCACACCGCCCACTCCCGCGACACCAAGTCGCCCTCGTGCTTCTTCGCCTTCACCCGCACGGCGTCCAACGCCTCGAACGCCCTGCGCCGCAACGCCTTCAGCTCGTCTTGGGACGGAGTCGTCCAACCACCGCCCTCGGCCGCGCCGTCGTCCACCAGCTCGATCACCGCGTCGACCGCACGGAACGCCTCCTCCACCATGTCCATCGCACCGATGAACTCCCCGTACTTCCTGATCGCACGGGAGTTCAACACGCCCTTAACAATTCCGGTCACACGAACACCTCCAGTTTGGTCAAAAAGCCAAAAGTCATAACGACTGAGAATGTGGATAGCGATTAGCTACAGCCATGAGCCCGGTGAACAGTCACGGAGCGGCATGCGCTGACCCGTGGTGCACTGCTCGTGTCACTTGCCGCGCTGTACGCCAGGGTGTCCGACGTAGATCGGGCGACCCGCCTCACGCGAGGCTGTGCCCGACGCCACGATCCTGGGCACATCGGCCGCGATCACGTCCATCTCGCCCCAGGTGATCAACGTGCACATCTGCTCGTCCGTGGCGAAGCACGTCAACGACAACGACACACCCTCGGGGTGCACCGTGAACGCGATGATCGTCTGAGGATCACCGCCGTACCAAAACGGTGTCGAGTTCTCCACCACCTCGCGGGCCTCCGCAGACGTCATCGCATCCTTTTCCAAGCCACCCATACTTCCTCCAAAGTCGGACCAACACCCATGCGGACCATGCTTACGCGCGCACCACATGGCAAGATCACTCCATGGACACGGATGAACACATGGACCTGATCAGGGTCAAACTCGCCTCCATGGACAACCCCCGATGGGATGAACAAAAAGAAGCCGTGAAAGCCCTCGACGGCGCAACCTTCCACAAGAACGCCGGAACCTGGACAATCGAAATCGACAGGAACGCCCTCCCGGTCGATACGATCAACCGGCTCTACGAGATAGCTGCCGAGTACGGAACCCGCGTCCGAATCATCATCAGCAAGGACTAGTGTCATCGAGACGCACGGCAGGTGCCAGGAACGCAGTGTGCAACCCTGGCACCGCCGAACATCTCGAAAGATGTTCCGCAGTTTTAGGCATGGGTCTATCCACTGTGGAATTCTCAAAGAACAAACGGACACCCCTGCTGTGCGGCGCCACTGCCTGCCTCGGCTCACCGAGGCGGTTCACGTGGCCACAGGAGCCCGATTCTCGAAAGCGGACAGGGGGACGGATGATCAGCCCAGCGGCTTCAGACCGGCCGCCCGCCACGCCAGGCCGGACACCGTCTCTCCCTTGGCGTTCTTGAAGCTGTACGGCGACACCGTCGGGTCGACCATCTCGACCTGGTCTCCGTACTCGAACCCATCACCCGGGTCCGACATCAGGGTCACCCTGATCTCCTCGCCCTTCTCCCCCTTGGCCTTGACATGCAGCGTCACGGTGAACAGCGACGCCCCGTCGTTATCCGTCGCGACCTCCGTCTGACCGTCCTTCTCCCGCATCTTCAGGGCAGGCTCCTCCACGACCATGAGCCGGTACGCCGTGAGCAGGACGGGGATGTTGCGCATGTCTACCTCCTCTGTACAGAACTTGCTGACAACAGATAACCATAGTTCTGTACCGAACTGCAAGCGGAATCTGTACAGAGGTTGCGAAAGCAAACAGGGCGTTGCGAGGAAGCAACGCCCTGTGACCAGGTCGAGCCCTAGTCGTCAGCCGTGAACTTGTACTCCAGTACGTATGACGCGCCGTCCAACACCATGAGGTTGACCTCCACCGGAAGGTCTTCGCTGGTGTAGGCGGTTCGAACGATCTCGATGACCGGCGTTCCCTGTGCCAGGTCCAAGGTCTGCCGCTCGTGCTCGCGGGGCATCCTGGTTCGCAGCTCTTCCCTGAACCGGACTGGCTTGTACCCCAGGTCCCCGAGCCTCGCGTACGAGCCGCCCTCGCCGGTGTTCGGCTGGGTGATGGGGGAGCCTTCGACCAAGTGCGCCGGGTAGTAGGACGTGGCGAGCTGGACGGGCTTGTCCTCCACGGCGAAGTGGCGACGCCTCACGACAACCGCAGTGCCCTCATCGACTTCGAGGACGTGCGCGACGATCGGAGGTGCGGGTTCGGTCGTGACCTCCGTGCCCTGGTCCATGGGGCGAACGCCGAGATCCGCACTCCAGATCGAACGACCGGCGCCCCACACGACCGTCTTGAGGCGGTCAGGGGACACCCTCCTGATGGGGCGGAACTCGCGGACGAACGTGCCCGAGCCGCGCTTGGCGACCACCAGGCCCTCGTTCTTCAAGACGTCCAGCGCACGGCGCGCGGTGGGCTGCTCCACGCCGTACTTGGCCATCAAGTCGTTCTCGCCCGGAACCTTCGCGCCAGGCTTGAGCTGCCCGGAGTCGATCTCCTGGCGCAGCTCATCAGCGATCTCCCGGTAGCCCACACGGGCCGCACCGTCGCCCACGGGCCACCTCCTCTACTGGCGGTAGTTCTGTACAGCTCCTAAGCTACCCCGTCAACGTTGCGGCCATGCAGCGGCCCTGACCAAGTCACACCGGTGTGTTCAGAGTTTCTTTTCTTCATCAAGGCGGCCCCTGCCGGGGCCGCTCGCGCCGCTCAGCCTTGGCCGCTCGGCAGGGCCAGGGGCCCGGCTCCGCCACCCTGGCCCGCCGGCGGCCGGAGGCGCGCCCGGCCCCGGCAGCCGCCGCAAGAGCAAAAGCATGTCCTCGCCGGACGGGCAGGCCAGCAGGATGACCGGGAGGGCACCGCCAGCTCGGCTACCAGCGTGGGTCGGGTTTCGTGTCATCCCGCCGACCTCCCCGAGGGCAACCACACGCGTCAAGGGGGCGCTTCCAGCCCAACGGTCCTATATGGACGGAAGGTGCCCCCTTGACACGCGTGGTTGGGGCGAGCCAGGTCGGCGGGATGACACGAAACCCTCAATTGCAAAAGACGTGCGGTTCTGCTGTGCTTACCTTGCTGCAACGGTGGTAAGTGTTGGTGGCGCAACCAGGAGGAAGCTTGATAAGCGCGGAATTCAATGATCATGATGAGAGTGAGCGCGAGATTAATCAATTGCTTGAGGAGCGCGTTAACTTGTTGCGCGAATTTCGTGGTTATCAACGACAAGTGCATAGCTGGAAGATTTCATTAGGCAGATTTAGGATTAGTCGCCCTATTAGTAGCCAGGGTCTGGCTTGGTTGTTTTTCGCGTGGCACTTGATGGCCGGTATTTCGGGTGTACTAATTACGGTTTTTTGGGTGAGCAATAGAGCGTTGGGCATTGCCCTGGTTGTAGGTTCGTTGTTTGGTTTTGGAAGTTTTCTGTCTCAAATTTGGGGACAGGCAATAGGAAGGGAAAAAGATTACTTGGTAAAAATTTGGGCAGATGACGAAATCGAGGAAATGCGCACTAAGTGGAGGCGTATCAGAGAAATCGAGGCGCATCTAAGGAAAATTGTATAGTTTGAGTCTGGCGGGTCAAGATCCACGCCACACTTTTGCCCCACAAAACGACGGCAGGCGACCACGAAGCACGATCCACAGTGGTCGTTCGCGGATGCTAAGCGCGCTGGTGATGGCTGGTGCTGGCAGGGGGCAGCAGACGACGGAGGAGACGGCCAACAATCCGTCAGGTCGTGGGTTCGAACCCCACCCGCCCTACCGTTTCATCTGGTCAGGTGTGGTGGCGAGATGAGTCGCCCATGGTCGTTGCCACACCCGGACCACACCTTTCGCGCAGGAACCCCGCGTCCGCCTCCGGCGCATCAGCCACCTCCCGGCCGCTGCTTCCGCGCACCGGGCGGAGGTCCTGAGCGGGTTCCGGGGTGCGGCACGTTTCGCAAGCTTGCGCAAGACGCCGGACGGCCGCCGGCGTCGCGGCGGGTCGGTCGCAACGCCTTCGGGCCGGCCGGCCGACTTGTGCGACACATACCTGAATGGCGGATGCCCGAGGTGTTCGGCGTGCTGACACTGGTCGCGCTGGGAGCGCTCCCAGAACGGGCTGGGCAGGGCCTTCGAGGGGCGCGCCACCGGTTCCGCCCCGTGCGGGAACCGGGAAGTCACATCGTCGATCAACGAAGATTGGGCGGTAACCATGCTGCACCCATCCGGGAGCGCTGCCAGGGGATCTCGCAGCGCCCTGGCCACCCGGGTCCCGACCCGGACCGGCTCCTTCTGGCGGATCTCGGCGGCCGTCGGCTCCTGCCTGGCATTGCTGACGACCCTGCTGGTGACCTTCGGCGCGGGCACGGCCTCGGCCCACGGCGCGGTCAGCGACCCGCCCGCGCGCCACTACGGCTGCTACCAGCGCTGGCCCAACGGCCCGTCCCCGCAGATGGCCGCCGAAGACCCCATGTGCCACCAGGCGTGGTTGGCCGACCCCGGGGCGATGTACAACTGGAACGGCCTGCTGCGCGACGGCGACCGCGGTGACCACCAGGCCGCCGTCCCGGACGGGCAGCTGTGCAGCGGCGGCATGACGTTCAACGGCCGCTACGCCGCCTTCGACAAGACCGGCGCCTGGAAGACCGTCGACCGGCCCAGCCGGTTCACCCTCAACCTGCTCGACCAGTCCTCCCACGGCGCCAACTACATCCGCGTCTACGCCACCAGGCAGGGCTTCGACCCCAAGACCCAGGCCCTGCGGTGGAGCGACCTGGAACTCGTCGCCCAGACCGGGAAGATCCCCACCGGCACCCGGACGCCGGTCGAGGTGGACGCGCCCGGTCGGACCGGCCACCACGTGCTGTTCACCGTCTGGCAGGCCAGCCACGCGGACCAGGCGTACTACTTCTGCTCGGACGTCAACTTCACCGACGGCGGCCAGCCCACCACCACGCCCACCACCCCGACCACGCCCACCACCCCGACCGACATCCCCTCCCGGAACTGCACGGCCTCCTTCCGCACCACCGCCCAGTGGTCCGGCGGCTTCCAGGCCGAGGTGCGCGTGACCGCCGGTGCCGCGGCCGTCTCCGGGTGGGCGGTGAGCTGGACCTTCGCCGGCGGCGAGCGGATCAACTCGATCTGGGGCGCCACCGCCACCACCGACGCCGGCGCCGTCACCGCCCGCAACGTCGGCTACAACGGCTCGCTCGGCGCCGGGGCCTCCGCCACCTTCGGGTTCGTCGCCTCCGGGACCGCCGGCAGCCCGACCCTCACCTGCACCGCGTCCTGACCGGTCGATCCCGCACAGGGGTCCGCCCACCTCTCAGGGGGTGGGCGGACCCGCGGCCTACTCGCCGATCTTCTTCGCCGACAGGGTGATCCACGTGTCGCAGGCGACGACCTCGCCCGCCGCGACGCTCTGGGCCGTCGTGGTCCAGTTGCGGTCCACCACGAGCAGGCGGCCCTGGCCGGTGGCGTCCTCTTCGCGGAGCAGGTAGAGGCCGGACGCCTGCATGGTGTCCTGGGCGGTCTGGTGGACCAGGCCGACCACGTTCGGCACGGTGCACGTCTTCGGCGCGTCCTGGGCGGCCGGGGGCGGAGTGGCTTCGGCCGGGGCGTTCGGGGTGGCGGCGGCCGAGGTGGGTTCGGGCCGGGGGACTTCCACGGTGGTGGGTTCCGGCGTGGTGGGTCCCGGGGTGGTCGGGCCGTTCGCGGGTGGCGCCGAGCAGGCGGTGAGCAGGGCTGCGCCGGCTAACAGGGCGGCTGGGCGGAGCTTCACGGGGTTCCTTCCGGCAGGTGCGTTCGACTCCAGTCCTTACCGGTCCGGCCGGACGGGGTCGAGGGGTGCGTCCGGTCGGGGCCGTGTTCCCCCGGTAGGAACGTGGGTAGCATCAGGGGTATGAAAATCAGTGTGAGCCTCCCCGAGGAGGACGTAGAGTTCGTTGATCGCTACCTGCGGCAACATCGCAGCGCCTCGCGGTCCTCGGTGATCCACCAGGCCATCACCCTGTTGCGCGAGTCGGGACTGGAGAACGCCTACGCCGGCGCGTGGGAAGAGTGGGAAGCAGAAGGTGAAGCCGACATGTGGGACGTGACCGCGCCGGACGGTGTCGTCGATGCGGCGAGGTGACATCTACTGGGTGGACCTGGAACCGGTGCGCGGCGCCGAGGCCAACAAGGTCCGCCCGGCCGTGGTCGTGAGCAACGACGCGGCGAACCGGGCCGCCGGGCGGGGCGGCCGAGGGGTCGTGACGGTCGTGCCGATCACCTCGAACACCGCGAAGGTGTACCCGTTCCAGGTCTTGCTGCCCGCCAAGGACTGCGGGCTGGGCACGGACTCCAAGGCGCAGGCCGAGCAGGTGCGCACGGTCGCCGCGGCCAGGCTCCGCGCCCGCATCGGCGGCCTGCCGCCCGCCGTGCTCAAGCAGCTGGACGAGGCGTTGCGGCTGCACCTCGCCCTCTAGGGTGACGGCCATGCAGCCGATCGGCCTCGACCGCGACCACCTGGTGCACGCCCTGGCCCAGCGCCTCAACGCCCTCGCCGGCTCCTGGAGCCCGGTCGCCGGCGGCGTCCTCCTGGACGAGGGTCCCTCGGTGGTGGTGGTGACCGACCTGCACGACGGCACCGAGCACCCCAACCACATCGACGTCGGGTTCGCGCCCAACCCACAGCACCCCGACAAGCTGGTGCTGTGGGACTGCGCCGTCGGCCACGGCCGGACGCCCGCCGAGGTGGCCGAGGCCGCCGCGGCGATGTGGCTGGCCGGCACCGGGAAGGCCGTGCTGGAGCTGCTGACGCAGGAGGGCGAGTTCGCCACGCACCTGCCGTCCACCACCCCGGAGGGACTGGCCGGCCACCACGTCATCCACGGCCCGGTCGTCCCGATGGGCGGGCACGGCGTGCCGCTGGTGCAGTGGGTGCTGGCCAACCCGCTGGTCCCGGCGCTGCGCGAAGCCCTGCCCGCCCACCTCGACCAGCCGCTCAACGGCGTCAAGGTGCTGTTCGGCGGCGCGGGCCCCGGCGAGCACGCCGAGGTCCGGGTCAACGGCGGGCTCGTGGACACCCCGACCGCCGCGCTGCGCGCCCTGCCGTGGCCCCGCCTGCCGAACGCGTACGCCCACACCTACCTGCTGGTGTTCGCCGAGCAGGGCTGAGGGCCGTTCCCGCTGGGGCCGTTCCCGCCGGAGCGGTTCCCGCCGGAGCGGTTCCCGCCGGGGCCGCCCGGCCCCGACGGGAACCCGAACCTCAGTCGACGACCTTGATCGCCCCCGCCGGGCACAGGTGCTCGGCCTCGCGCGCCGCCTTCGCGTGCTCGCCGGTCGGCGACGGCTCCAGCAGCAGCACCGTCCCGTCGGTCTCGTCCTGGTCGAACACGGTCGGGTCGGTCAGCGCGCACATGCCCGACCCCACGCACCGGTCCTGGTCCACCTCGACCCTCATGAGAACGCCACCGGCAGCTCGTGCACGCCGTAGATCGACATGTCCGTGCGCATCCTCACCTCCGACGCGGGCACGGCCAGCCGCAGGTCCGGGAACTCCCGGAACAGGGCCGCGTAGCCCACCCTCATCTCGATCCGCGCCAACTGCTGCCCGAGGCACTGGTGCGCCCCGTGCCCGAACCCCAGGTGCCCCGAGGCGGACCGGGTGACGTCGAACTCGTCCGGCCGCTCGAAGCGCTCGGGGTCGCGGTTCGCGGCGGGCACCGAGATCGACACCGTCTCGCCCGCGCGGACCACCACGCCGCCGATCTCCACGTCCTCCAGCGCCGTGCGCGTGGTGCCGAAGTGGATGATCGTGAGGTACCTCATCATCTCCTCGACCGCGTTGTCCACCAGCGTCGGGTCCTCGCGCAGCAACCGGAGCTGGTCGGGCCTGGTCAGCAGCAGGAACGTGCCGAGGCCCAGCATGTTCGCGGTCGTCTCGTGCCCGGCGACGAGGAGGAGCATCCCCATGTTGGCGACCTCCTCGTCGGTCAGCTCGCCGGTCTCGATCAGGCCGCTGATCATGTCGTCGCCCGGTTCGCCGCGCTTGCGCCGCGTCAGGTCGGCGACGAACTCCTGCACTCGATCGAGCGCCGCCCTGGCCTCCTCGAACGGCTTGTTCAGGCTCAGCGCCGCACCCGTGTCGCGCTGGAACCCCTCGCGCTCCTCGTAGGGCACGCCCAGCAGCTCGCAGATCACCATCGACGGCACGGGCAGCGCGAAGTTCGCCACCAGGTCCGCCGGCGAGCCCTGCGCCCGCAGCCCCGCCAGGTGCTCGGCCACGATCTGCTCGACCCGCGGCAGCAGCTGGTTCATCCGCCGCACGGTGAACTGGCCGGTCAGCAGCTTGCGGTAGCGGGTGTGGTCGGGCGCGTCCATCCCGATGAACATGCCCGGCCGGGCGGGCGGCTGCTGCGGCACGATCTGGCCGCCCATCTCGCGGATGATGTGGTGCAGCTCGCTGCGGCTGCTGAACCGCCGGTCGGCGTGCACCTCCCGCGCCAGCGCGTAGCTCGTGACGAGCCACCCGAGGTGGCCGTCGGGGAACCGGAGCCTGCTGATCGGCGCGGTCTCGCGGAGGATCCCCAGCTCCGCGGGCGGGTCGAACGGGTCGGAGCGCTCCATGGGCAGTCCGTCGATCAGGGTTTCGGTCATTCCGCACACCTCCCAGTGCGTTCAAGAACCTCCTTCGCAAGCTACAGAAAATTCACGAACCCGTGAAGTAAATAAGCCGTAAGGAGATATCCGTAGTACGAGCGATAGCAGGTGTGCTACAAAACGGGGCAGAACTCTGACGAGGGGGAGGTGAGGGTCCTTGGTGATCGAAGTGCGGGACCTGCGGATGCGCTACGGCGCGACCGACGTGCTGCACGGCGTCCGCTTCACCGCGGCGCCCGGTGAGGTGGTGGCCCTGCTCGGGCCCAACGGGGCGGGCAAGACGACCACGATCGAGATCCTGGAGGGCTTCCGGCTGCCGTCCGCCGGGCACGTCCGGGTGCTGGGCGAGGAGCCGGGCAAGGGCGACGAGATGTGGCGCGCCAAGCTGGGCGTGGTGCTCCAGTCGTGGCGCGACCACTCGCGCTGGCGCGTCCGCGAGCTGCTGGACCACCTCGGCCGCTACTACCTGCCCTACAGCACGCCGGACCGGCCGCGCCCGTTCGACACCGACGAGCTGATCAGGACCGTCGGCCTGACCGAGCACGCGCACAAGAAGGTCGCCAAGCTCTCCGGCGGCCAGCGGCGCAGGCTGGACGTGGCGATCGGCATCGTCGGCCGCCCCGAGCTGCTGTTCCTCGACGAGCCGACCGCGGGCTTCGACCCGCACGCGCGCCGCGACTTCCACGACCTGGTGCACCGGCTGTCGGACCTGGAGGGCATGACGATCCTGCTCACCACGCACGACCTGGCCGAGGCCGAGCGGCTCGCGGACCGCATCCTCGTGCTCGCCGACGGCCGCATCATCGCCGACGGCAGCCCGGACCAGCTCGCCCGCCACGTCGCGGGCAAGTCCGAGGTGATCTGGACCCACGACGGCCGCCGGCACGTGCACACCACCGACGACGCCACCGCGTTCGTCCGCGACCTGTTCCGCCGGCACGAGCACGGCATCTCCGAGCTGGAGGTGCGCCGCAGCACCCTGGAGGACACCTACATGGCGCTCGTGCGGCTGCACGAGGGCGGGCAGGCGGAGAAGGAGGAGGTGGCCGCGCTGTGAACGCGACGCTGTACGGGGCCCGGCTGGGCCTGGAGCGGGGGTGGCGCGAGTTCAAGCACAGCCTGCGCAGCGCCGACCAGGGGTTCAACCTCTTCTCCGCGATCGGCTTCCTGACCGTGCTGTGGTTCCAGCGGGACTCGCAGGTGGAGGGCACGGGCATGTCGCTCGCCTCGATCACGCTGCCCAGCGTGATCGGCATGTCGGTGGCCTTCAGCGGGCTGGTGAGCCCCGCGGGCGCGCTGTCGATGAACCGCGAGGACGGCACGCTCCTGCGCGCCAAGGCCGTGCCCAACGGGATGGTCGGCTACCTGGTGGGCCGGGTCGTGCAGACGTCGCTGGACACGGTGTTCAGCCTCCTGATCGTGGTCCTGCCGGCGCTGTTCCTGGTCGACGTGTTCGCCGCGGCGGGCGCGGGCGGCCTGCTCGCCATGGCGGGGGTGCTGGCGCTCGGCATGGCCGCGACGCTGCCGTGGGGCGCGGTCGCCGGGTCGATCACCAAGAGCCCCGGCGGCGCCATGGGCATCACCATGCTGCCGATCATGGGCATCACGGCGATCTCGGGCATCTTCTACCCGATCACCGCCATGCCGGGGTGGCTCCAGGGCCTCGCGCAGGTGTTCCCGGTGTACTGGGTGGGGCACGGCGCGAGGTGGGCGCTGCTGCCCGACGCCGCGGCGGCCGCGGAGCTGGGCGGGACGTGGCGGGTGCCGCTGATGCTGGCCGTGCTGGGGACGTGGGCGGTGGTCGGGTTCCTGCTCGCGCCTACGATCCTGCGACGGATGGCCCGCCGGGAATCGGGCTCGGACATGGAGCAGCGCCGCCAGGCGGCGCTGCAGAGGGGCACGTGAGCCGGAGGGGTTTGGTGTGAGCGAGAGCGTCTACAACCGGATCGCGATGCTGCGCGCGGAGCGCGGGGTGACGCGCCGGCAGCTCTCCGAGGCGCTCGGCATCCACTACCAGACGGTGGGCTACCTGGAGCGCGGCGAGTACAGCCCGAGCCTGTACCTGGCGCTGCGCATCGCGCAGTACTTCGAGGTGCCGGTGGAGGTGGTGTTCTCCACCGACCCGTTCCCCCGGCTGGGCAGCACGTCGGAGCGGTCCGCGTAGGCGGGGGTGGCGTCGCGCGCCACCCCCGCCCCGCCGGGTCACCCGAGGGCGGACTCGATCACGTCGGCCGCCGCGGCCGCGCCGCCCGCCGACCTGGCCTCCGCCTTCAACCCGGCGAGCCGCTCCGCCACGTCCGCGTCGCCGAGCAGGTCGAGCACGGCGGACCGCAGCGCCTCGGCGGTCGCCGCGTCGCGCGGGACGTGCCGCCCGACGCCCAGCTCCACCAGCCGCTCGGCGTTCATGGTCTGCTCGCCCAGCTCGGGCACGCCGACCATCGGCACGCCGTGGTACAGGCCCTCCATGGTGCCGCCCATGCCGCAGTGCGTGACGAACACCGAGGCGCGGGACAGGATCTCCAGCTGCGGCACCCACCGGTGCAGCTCGAAGTTCGCCGGCGCCCCGCCCAGGTCGGCGGGGTCGACGTGCTTGCCGGTGTTCAGCACCACGTGCAGGTCCAGGTCGCCGAACGCCCGGAAGCACTCCCGGTAGATCGCCGGCTCGTTGGTGTAGGCCGAGCCGAACGAGATCAGCAGCACCGGCCGGTCGTCGGCGGGTCCGGTCCAGGTGCCCTGGAACGCCGAGCGGTCGGCCAGGCAGGGTCCCACGAACGAGTACTTCGGGTGCACCGAGCCGGCGTTCGGCTGGAACGACCGCACGATGCTCACCACCGCCCGGTCCGGGTCGCCGACGTACGCGGCGGCGGGCGTGGTCACGCCCTGGTCGGCCAGCCACCGGTCCATCTCGGCGTAGAACCCGGTCACGCCGGGCAGGTCGACCACGGCCGCCAACGTGTCCTCCCAGCCCTCGTGGGCGACGAAGGTGGGGGAGAACTGGATCGCGGGCACGCCCCAGCGGGCCGCCAGGAGCCGCGCGGTCCACGCGCCGATGTCGTACACGACCACGTCCGGGTGGTCGTCGGCGTAGGCGACCTCCAGCACCGGGAGCACCTGCCTGGCCTCGGTCAGGAACAGGTGCATGGCCTCGGCCAGGTCGGTCGGCCACTCCCGGTCGCCGGTCGGGAGGGTGGTCGGGTGCACGACCGGCGTGGCGCCGGCCCGCTCGACGACGTCGGCGAAGCCGGGGTCGACCGCGTAGGTCACCCGGTGGCCGCGCGCGACCAGCTCGGTGACGACGGGCAGGGTCGGGTTGACGTGGCCGTGGCCGGGGATGTTGAGGAAGGCGACGTGCGACATGGGTGGTCTCCACCTGGTCGTGGGCTGGCTCGAAGACCCCGTCGCGCGGAGGTCGCGCGGGGGTGGACGGCAGCCCTCGGATCAGAGGTAGAAGACTCGGAAGCCCCACATGCGATCCACGATAGCCGGGGGCGCCACTCGTTAACCGGGGTCGGGCGCGCCGCTCAGCGGCCGAGGACGGCGCGCAGCGCCGAGCGCACCGCCCGCTCCAGCTCGGCGCGGCTCTCCGGCGTGCCCGGTTCGGGCGCGTGGAGGGCCCCCGCGCCGACCAGCCTGTCGAACAGCAGGCCGTCGAGGAAGGCGACCAGGTCGCGGCTCCGCCGCTCGGCGTCCGGCACCCCCCACGCGGCCAGCACCGCCCGCGCCTGCGCGCGCGGCACCTCCCCGTGCGCCAGCACGTCGCGCAGCTCGGGGTGGTGGGTGGCCTCCAGCAGGCAGGCGTAGCGGGCCAGGGTGCGTTCCCGCGCGGTGCTCATCCACCGGTCCAGGACCCGCGCGGCGCCCTCGGCGAGCCGATCGGGGTCGGGCGGCGCCGCGGGGCCCGCGGCCCCCAACTCCTCGGCCACCTCCTCGGCGTCCAGTTCCGCCAGCCGCCGCACCACGCCCTCGACCAGCGCCTTGCGGGTGCGGAAGTACGCGGACGTCGAACCGGTCGGCACGCCGGCCCGCGCGTCCACGGCCCGGTGGGTCAGGCCGCGCATCCCCCTGGTCGCCACGAGGTGGATGGCGGCGTCGGCCAGCGCCGCCCTGCGGTCGGTCACGGTGCGCCCTCCTTCTACACCTGTAGAGTACCGGCTATCTACAGGTGTAGAAGGGGTGGGCGATGAAGGCGGTCGTGGTCGGTGGGGGGCTCGGCGGGGTCGCCGCGGCGGTGGCGTTGCGCGCGGTCGGCTGGGAGGCGGCCGTGCTGGAGCGCGCGCCGGAGTTCGGCGAGGTCGGCGCGGGGGTGGGCGTGATGCCGAACGCCCTGCGCGCGCTGGAGGCGCTGGGGCTGGCCGACGAGGTGCGGCGGATCGGCACCCCGCGCGTGGCCGGCCTGGTCCGCGACCCGAGGGGGCGGGCGCTGGTGCGCGTCGACGCGGCCGGGTCGGACCGCGTGGTGGCCGTGCACCGGGCCGACCTGCACCGGGTGCTGCGGTCGGCGCTGCCGGCGGACGCCCTGGTCACCGGCACCGAGGTGCGGTCGGCCGACGAGGTGGACGCGGACCTGGTGGTGGCGGCGGACGGGATCCGCAGCGGCCTCCGGCGCGAGCTGTTCCCCGACCACCCGGGGCCGGTGTACGCGGGCACGACGGCATGGCGCAGCGTGACCGGAGCCCGGTTCCCGCGCGACCTGGAGATCGGGCAGACGCTGGGCGCGGGCGCGGAGTTCGGCGTGCTGCCGCTGGGCGACGGCCGGGTGTGCTGGTACGCGGCGACCACCGCGCCGGCGGGTGGTCGCGCGGACGACGAACTGGGCGAGGTGCGGCGGCTGGTCGACGGGTGGCACGACCCGATCCCCGCGCTGCTCGACGCGACCCCGCCGGGGACCGTGCTGCGGCACGACATCCACGAGCTGGCCACGCCGCTGCCGACCTACGTGCGCGGGCGGGTGGCGCTGCTGGGCGACGCCGCGCACGCCATGACGCCGTACCTGGGTCAGGGCGCGTGCACCGCGATCGAGGACGGGGTGGTGCTGGCCGCGATGTGCGCGCGGCACGACGTGCCGACCGCCCTGGCCGAGTACGACCGGCTGCGCGGGCCGCGCACGCGGGCCATCGCGCGGGCCTCCCGCCTGGTGGGCCGGTTCGGGCACCGGGTTCGTCACCCGTTGGTGGTGAAGGCGCGCGACGCGGTCATGCGCGCCGTGCCCGCGGGGGTCGGTCTGCGCGGTATGAACCGGTTCACCGGCTGGACGCCGCCCAAGCTGTCACCCGATAAGGCGTAAATGGGCCGTGATGTAAATCACAAGTAACCGCTGAGATTCGCCCGGATAACAATCAAATATCGCTCGTTTTCGCAGGATGCGTCACTCTTCCGCGCGATCAAGCACGCACCGTGTGCCACCAAGTGCGAGGGGCCGCGGCACCCGGCGCCCGCGCGCTGCGGTGCACGGTCCGTGCAGGGGCAACTACGGTGTCGCGCCATGGCCCCCGTCCCCTCGTGCCCGGCTGAAGCCATCCCCCTGCGCACCCCCGCCGTCGACCTCGCCGAGGCGGAGGACTTCATCCGCCTCCACCACGGCGAGCACCCGGAACTCGGTCCCGTCGAGCACCGCCTCGCCGAGGTGCACGCCGAGGTCGCCGCCACCGGCACGTACCGCCACACGGCGGACGAGCTGGTGTTCGGCGCGCGCGTCGCGTGGCGCAACAGCGCCCGCTGCATCGGCCGCCTGTACTGGCGCAGCCTCAAGGTCCGCGACCTGCGCGACCTGCGCGACCCCAAGGAGGTCGCCGACGAGTGCGTCGAGCACCTCAAGCTCGCCGGCAACGGCGGCAAGGTGCGCCCCGTGATCAGCGTGTTCGCCCCCGACGAGCCGGGCAGGCCGGCCCCGCGCATCCGCAACGAGCAGCTCATCAGGTACGCGGGCTACCTCGGCGCGGACGGCGGCGTGCTGGGCGACCGGCGCAACCTGGAGCTGACGGAGAAGGCGCTGGAGCTGGGGTGGCGACCGCCGGCGCGGCGGGGCCCGTTCGACGTGCTGCCGCTGGTCGTGGAGCGGGAGGACGCCGAGCCGTGCCTGGTCGAGCTGCCGCGCGAGGCCGTGCTGGAGGTGCCCATCGAGCACCCCGAGCTGCCGTGGCTGGCCCAGCTGGGGCTGCGCTGGCACGCCGTGCCCGCGATCAGCAACATGCGCCTGCGGATCGGCGGCGTCGACTACCTGGCCGCGCCGTTCAACGGCTGGTACATGGGCACCGAGATCGGCGCGCGGAACTTCGCCGACACCGACCGCTACGACCTGCTGCCGTACCTGGGCCGGCGCATGGGGCTGGACACCTCCAGCGTCCAGACGCTGTGGAAGGACCGGGTCCTGGTCGAGCTGAACCGCGCGGTGCTGCACTCGTTCGCGCGGGCCGGCGTCACCATCACCGACCACCACACCGAGTCCGACCGGTTCCTCACGCACCTGAAGAAGGAGGAGGCCGCGGGCCGGTCCTGCCCGGCCGACTGGACGTGGATCGTGCCGCCCATGTCGAGCGGCATCACCAGCGTGTTCCACCGCTACTACGACAAGCGCGAGCTGGTCCCGAACTTCTTCCCGGGCGACACGGAGGGCGTCTGCCCCGTCATCCACTGAGCCCCCGGCGCGTTCGGCGCAGCAAGACGTACATACGGTTGAAATGAGGGGTGACCTGTGGCGTAGATCACCTCGGCGGGTCTACGGTGGCCGCCGTGAGAGTGGGTGTACCCGCGGAGTCGCGGCCCGCCGAGCGCCGCGTAGCCGGTCTGCCGGAAACGGTGACCACGCTGATCGGTGCCGGTCTCACGGTGGACGTGCAAGCCGGAGCGGGCGCCCACGCCCACGCCTCGGACGCCGCCTACCGCGCAGCCGGTGCGAACGTCGTCCCAGACCACCCCGCCGGGCGGTGCGAGGTCCTGGTCTCCGTCCAACCGCCGACCCCCGAGCAGGCCGCGCGCCTGCGGGAGGGCGACATCACGATCAGCTTCCTCCAGCCCGGCGGCGAGCGGGAGCTGGTCGAAGTCCTCAAGGCCAACAAGGTCACCTCCTTCAGCCTCGACCTGCTGCCCCGCGTGACCAGGGCCCAGTCGGCCGACGCCCTGTCGTCTCAGGCCCTGGTCGCGGGCTACCGCGCCGTCATCGAGGCCACCCGGCGCCTGCCGAAGTTCCTGCCGATGTTCACCACCGCCGCGGGCACGGTCCCGCCCGCCAAGGTCCTGATCCTCGGCGCGGGCGTGGCCGGCCTCCAGGCCATCGCCACCGCGCGCCGCCTCGGCGCGGTGGTCGAGGCCTACGACGTGCGCGCCGCGGCCAAGGAGGAGGTCCGCAGCCTCGGCGCGAAGTTCCTCGAACTGGGCCTGGAGACCCAGGGCGGCGTCTACGCGCAGGCCCAGTCCGAGGAGTTCCTGGAGCGCCAGCGCGAGCTGATCGCCGAGCGCGTCGCGGCCTCCGACGTCGTCATCACCACCGCCGCCGTGCCCGGCCGGACCGCGCCGGTGCTGGTCAACGACGACATGCTCAAGGCCATGGCGCCCGGCTCGGTGGTGGTCGACCTGGCGGCCGAGTCCGGCGGCAACGTCACCGCGTCGCGGCCGGGCGAGGACACCTGGATCGGCGAGGTGCTCGTCGTCGGCGCCCGGAACATGCCCAGCACCATGCCGGTGCACGCCAGCCGCCTCTACGCCCGCAACGTCGCCAACCTCCTGCTGATGATGACCGCGGACGGCCGGGTCGAGCCGGACCTCGACGACGAGGTCCTGGCCGGCTGCTGCCTGACCCACCGGGGCGAGCTGAGGAGGGAGCTGCCGTGATCGACCTGCTGACGATCTTCGTGCTCGCCGTGTTCGTGGGCTTCGAGGTCGTGTCGAAGGTGTCCACCATCCTGCACACCCCGCTGATGTCCGGCGCGAACGCCATCCACGGCGTGATCCTGGTCGGCGCGATCCTCATCACCGGCCGCGCCGAGCACGCCTCGGAGATCGCCCTCGGCCTGGCGGCGGTGTTCCTGGCGACCGTCAACGTGGTGGGCGGGTTCGTGGTCACCGACCGGATGCTGGAGATGTTCAAGGGGCACAAGCGGTGAGCCCCACCTGGGTCCAGCTCGCCTACCTGGTCGCCGCCCTGTGCTTCGTGCTGGCGCTCAAGGGCCTGAGCACGCCGAAGTACGCCCGCGCGGGCAACCTGCTCGGCGCGGCGGGCATGGCGCTGGCCGTGGTCACCGCCTACGTCCACGGCGCGGTCCACAACGGACCGCTCATCCTGGTCGCGGTCGCCGCCGGCGTCGCGGTCGGCATCCCGGCGGCGCGGTCGGTGAAGATGACCGCCATCCCGCAGATGGTGGCGCTGTTCAACGGCGTCGGCGGCGCGGCGGCGGCGCTGGTGGCGCTGACCGAGTTCCTGGAGGTCGCCGAGGGCTCGGTGCTGTTCCAGGTCGCCACCGCGCTCACCGTGCTGATCGGCGCGGTCAGCTTCTCCGGCAGCGTGGTCACCTTCCTCAAGCTCCAGGAGATCATGACCACCCGGCCCGTGCTGCTGCCCGCCGGCCGGGTGCTCGGCATCGCGGCGGCCGGGGCGAGCGCGCTGCTGGCGCTGGGCGTCGTGCTCACCGGCAGCGGCGCGCTGCTGGTGCTGCTGGCGCTGGCCGGGCTCGCGCTGGGCGTGCTGTTCGTGCTGCCGGTCGGCGGCGCGGACGTGCCCATCGCGATCTCGTTGCTCAACGCGTTCACCGGCCTGGCCGTGGCCGCGTCGGGCTACGTGCTGGCCAACACGCTGCTGATCGTCTCCGGCACGCTCGTCGGCGCGTCCGGCACGATCCTGACCCGGCTGATGGCGCAGGCCATGGGCCGCCCGCTGACCAACATCCTGTTCGGCGCCTTCAAGACCACCGCCGCGGCGGCGGGGACCGGGGAGCAGCGCACCGTCCGAGCCGGCACCGTCGAGGACGTCGCGATCCTGCTCGGCTACGCCCACTCGGTGCTGGTCGTCCCCGGCTACGGCCTGGCCGTGGCGCAGGCCCAGCACGCCGCGCGGGAGCTGGCCCAGGTGCTGGAGCAGCGCGGCATCGACGTCAAGTACGGCATCCACCCCGTCGCGGGCCGGATGCCGGGGCACATGAACGTCCTGCTCGCCGAGGCCGACGTGCCCTACGAGGACCTGAAGGAGCTGGACGACGTCAACCCCGGCATCGGCAGCGTCGACGTGGTGCTCGTGGTGGGCGCGAACGACGTGGTCAACCCGGGCGCGCGGGACGAGCCGAGCAGCCCGATCTACGGCATGCCCATCTTCGACGTGGACCGGGCCAAGGCCGTGGTGTTCATGAAGCGGTCGATGCGGCCGGGCTTCGCGGGGGTGGACAACACCCTGCTCTACAACCCGAAGACCACGCTGCTGTTCGGCGACGCGAAGGACTCGCTGACCAAGCTGCTGGCCGCGGTGAAGCAGGTGTAGCCGGTGCGGGGGTCCCGGCGGGGACCCCCGCGAGGCGTTCGCGCGCGAGCCCGGTCACCCGAAGAAGGACCCCGCCCGCCGCCGTCCGCTCACGCAGAACCGGTTGCCCTCGGTGTCGGCGAGCACGACGTAGGGCAGCTGCCCCGGGTCGGGCTCCGCCGGGTAGTGCGGCCAGTCCACCCGCCGCGCGCCCAGCGCCACCAGCCGGTCCACCTCGTCGTCCAGGTCGGACTCACCCGCCTCCAGGTCGAGGTGCACGCGAGGCAGCTCCTCGACCCGGCTCTCGCTGCGGTCCATCGCGATCGCCGCGCCCCGCGCGCCGGGCGGCGGCTCGACCACGATCCAGTCGTCGCCGTCGAAGCGCGGCGGGCGGCGGACGTAGCCGAGGGCGGCCGCCCAGAACGCGCCCGCGCGTTCGCAGTCCTCGACCCCGAGGGAGATCTGCTCCAGGTTCGCCACGGAACCCGACGGTACTAGAGCTCGTAGCCGGGCACGGCGGGTCCGAAGTGGTCGCCGAACGCGGCGTCCACCCCGACCCGCGCCCACCACGCGGCCCGCTCCGGGTCGCGCACGTCCGGCACGAGCACGGCCGTGCCGAACCGCCGCACCAGGCCCACCATGCCGGTGATCGCGTCGTGCAGGAAGCCTTCCGGCCCGTCCGCCAGCCGGCACACCACCGACGGGTCGAGCACCAGCGCGTCCACCGGCACCTCGGCCAGCAGCGACAGCTCGGCCTGCCCGCCGTTGAAGCGGCTCAGGCCGGTGGTGATGCCGCTGTCGCGCAGCACCCGCGCGTTGTCCTGACCCGTCTCGGTGAACACCGACCTGGTGTCCAGGAAGAGCCGCAGCCGCGACGCGGGCAGGCCGGTCTCGTCCAGGGTCCGCTTCACCGCGCGCACCAGGTCCTCGTCGCGCGACTGCGTGGCCGACAGCTCGAAGAACAGCACGCCGGCCACCTCGCCCGCCGCCTCGCGCAGCGCCCACTGCCCGAGCGCCGGCGACAGCCCGTTCGACTCGGCCAGCTCCAGGCACTCGTCGTGGCCCAGCTCGTCCCACCGCAGCCGCGCCACGTGCCCCAGCCGCCTGCCGGTCGCGACCTCCACCACCGGCTGGTACTCGACCTCCAGCTCGCCGTCGGCCAGCGCGCCCGGCATCCGCGCCGCCCGCGCCGACCGCGCCCGCGACGGCTGGTCCTCGCGCGGGTCGTAGGGCAGCCACTGCCGCCTGCCCGCCGCCTTGGCCCGGCGCAGCGTGGCGTTCGCGGCGCGCAGCAGCTCGCCCACGTCCCAGCCGGCGGCGGGCCGGTCCACCACGCCGATGCCGCACGACAGCGCCACGCCGCCGGCCATGGGCCGCTCCAGCGCCTCGTTGATCCGCTCGACCAGGGTGGGCACGGCCGGCGAGTCGACGACCGCGACGGCGAACTCGTCGCCGCCCATCCGCGCGACCAGGGCCTCCTCGTCGGCGACCGCCACCTCCAACCGGCGGGCCACCTCCTTGAGCAGCCGGTCGCCCACCTCGTGGCCCAGGCCGTTGTTGACCACCGAGAAGCCGTCCAGGTCCAGGTGGTAGAGGGTGACCTCGCCGCGCGAGTGCAGCGCCTCCAGCCTGCTGATGAACAGCTGCCGGTTCGCCAGGCCGGTGAGCGAGTCGTGCAGCAGCTGGAAGTCCAGGTTCTTCCGGAGCAGGTGCAGCTCGCTGACGTCCTCGACCATGGTCACGTGGTAGGCGGGCGCGCCGTCGTCGTCGCGCAGCAGCGACACCGCCAGGTGCGCCCACACCGGTTCACCGTCCGCGCGCAGCAGCCGCCGCCGCTCCCGGAACCGCTCCACCCGGCCCTCGCCCACGGCCCGGTACGCGGCGGCCAGCGGCTCCGCGTCGTCGGGGTCGAACAGCTCGGCCAGCCGCCGCCCGGCGAACCAGGCCCGGTCCCGGTCGACCATCTCGGCCAGCGCCTCGTTGACCTCCACGCACGTGCCGCCCGGGTCGGCGATCACCACGCCGAACCCGGCGGAGTCGAACACCTCCCGGAACCGCGCCTCGCTGACCCGCAGCCCGCGCTCCGCCCGGCGCTTGGCGGCCAGCAGCGCCTGCTTGACCTCCTCCTGCTGGTCGAACGCGTCCAGCCGCATCGCGGTGGCGAAGCTGGAGCTGATCGCGCCCAGGACCGCGACCGCCCGCTCGGCGAGGTCCGGCACGTCGGCCAGGTCCGGCACCTCGACGAGACCCGGCGCGCCGGCCGGTCCCTGGTCGACCAGCAGGGCCCGCCCGAGCACCTCCACGGTCCGCCGCAGCGTGTCCGGCCCGGTGAAGCGCGCCTCGACCAGCCGGCGGCCGACGACGGCGACCGGTTCGGCCGTGAACGGCTCGGCCCGCACGGCGTCCGCGACCACGTCCACCAGGTCGAGCAGGTACCGCTCGATCTCGGCCGGCGACAGGGGCACGTACGCGGTGGGGTAGACCGCGCGCATCCACGCGCGGGCCAGTTCCCGGCGCCATGACCTAGCGGGTGGCGACACGGGCGCTCACCTCTTGCGGCCGACCCCGGCGAAGATCCCGGCCCGCTCGGCGTCCTCCTCGGCGGCGCCCTCCTCGGGGCGCCACAGCGGCAGCGGCACCACCCCGGGCTCGACCAGGTCGAAGCCCTCGAACAGCGCGGTGATCTCGGCGTGCGTGCGCGGGTACATCGGGTTCGCGCTCTTCTTCATCACCTCGACGACCCCGGCCATCTCCTCGGGCTGGAGGTCCGGGGTGAACTGGGAGAGCGCCAGGTGGCTGCCGGGCACCACCGCGTCGCGGTAGGCGGCGACCACGGCGGCCGGGTCCCGCTCCGGCGGCACGAAGTGGAACACGCCGACGGCCAGCACCCCGATCGGCTCGGCGAAGTCCAGCAGGCCGGTGCCGCGGGCGGCGGACAGCACCGCGTCGGGGTCGGTCATGTCCTCCTGGAGGATCGCGGCCGAGTCGTCGCGCTCCAGGATCATCCGGCTGTGCGCGACCGCCACGTCCTCGAAGTCCACGTACACCACGCGCGACCCGGGCGCGGCCTTGCCGGCGATCTCGTGCACGTTGCCGACGGTGGGGATGCCGGACCCGAGGTCCAGGAACTGGCGCACGCCGGCGTCGACCAGGTGCAGCACCGCGCGCCTGAGGAAGGACCGGTTGAGGCGGGCGATCGTGCGGGCGTTGGGCTGGACCTGGATGAACTTCTCCGCCAGCGCCCGGTCCGCGGCGAAGTTGTGGCCGCCGCCCAACAGGTAGTCGTAGAGCCGAGCCGCGCTCGGCAGCCCCGTGTCGACGTCGTCGGGGACCCAGCTCTGCCGTTCCGCCACCACACCTCACCCGTCCGCCTCGCCCCCGCGGGGCGAGATTACTGACCTGGCCCCCCGGGTCGGCAGGGGGTGAGACCGCTTGTCCCCGATCGGCGTACAAACCACTCGTCAGTGTCGACCCCGAGGTGTCGCAACTCACACCCGGTGTGCTGGGGACGCGCCGGCGCGCAAGGCGTCCCACATGTCGGGCACCGAGGTGCCGGAGCGCCGCGACCGCCCGTCGGAGGCCCGCCGGCCAGTACCCTTCCGCCCATGTCAGACGAGGCCCGCACGCTCACCGACGTGGTCACCAGGCTCCGCCGGGCGCTGCGCACCAGCATCCGCACCGACTGGCCGTGGGACGCCCTGCCGATGGCCCGGGTCGAGCTGCTCCAGACGCTCGCCGAGCGGCCGCCGATGCGCGTGGGCGACCTCGCGGCGGAACTGCGCCTCGCGCCCAACACCGTCAGCGGCCTGGTCGGCCAGTTGATCGAGAGCGGCCTCGTCGAGCGGGGCGGCGACCCCTCGGACCGCCGCGTCGCGCGCCTGTCGGTCACGTCCAAGGGCCACGAGCAGCTGGCCGTGTGGCAGGCCGCGCACGAGAAGCGCATCGGTTCCGCGCTGGACAAGCTCGAACCGGGCGAGCGCGCCGACGTGGTGCGCGCCCTGGCCGCCCTGGACCGGCTGGTGGACCACCTGCGTGACAACTGAGTCCCGTGAGTCCCGCGTGCTCGCCGCCGTGGCCCTGGGCGGTGGCCTGGGTGGCTCGGCCAGGTGGGGCGTGGGGCTGCTCGTGCCGGGGTGGGCGGGGACCCTCCTGGTCAACGTGGTGGGCTGCGCGCTGATCGGGGTGCTGGTGGTCCTGGCGCCGCGCCTGCACCCGCTGGCCCGGCCGTTCCTCGGCGTCGGGGTGCTGGGCGGCTTCACGACGTTCTCGGCCTGCGCGCTGGGCGCGGTGGAGCTGGGGGACTGGCGGGCGGTGGCGTACCTGGTGGCGTCCGTCCTGCTGGGACTGTCGGCGACCGCGGCGGCGGCGGGCGTGACGCGGCGGGTCGCGTCGTGACGCTGGGGTTGGTGTTCGCGGGCGCGGCGGTCGGCGCGGTGCTGCGCCACCTGACCGGCCGGCTGGTGCGGCGGTCGTTCCCCTGGGCGACCCTGCTGGTGAACGTGGTGGGGTCGTTCGTGCTGGGCGCGGTGGCCGGGGCGTCGCCCGCGGTGGTGGCCCTGGTCGGCACCGGCTTCTGCGGCGGGTTGACGACGTTCAGCACGTTCAGCTGGGAGACCGTGGCGCTGGTGGAGGAGGGCCGGGTGGGGCGGGCGGTGGCGAACGTGGCGGTCAGCGTGGTCGCGGGGGTGGCGGCGGCGGGGCTGGGGTACCGGATCGGCCGGTGACGTCGACGTCCGGCGACCCCGGGTGGCGCCGGAGGCGTTCGGCCCGCCCGGGGACCCCGGGAACCGGTCCGCCACCGCGCGGGCGACCGGCGCGGCTGTCGCGGCGCACCTCCTCCTCGCGCAGGTGCCGGTGCGCCGCCCCCAGGAACTCGCCGCCCACCGTGCGGCCGGTCCACCGCTCGATCCCGGTCACGCGGTGGCGAGCCCCCCCAGCACCTCCGGCAGCTCGCCCGTGTGCACCACGCCGAGCCGCTGCGTGGCCCGGGTCAGCGCCACGTACAGGTCGCTCGCCCCGCGCGGCGACTCGGCCAGGATGTCCGCCGGCTCCACCACCAGCACCGAGTCGAACTCCAGGCCCTTCGCGTCGACCACCCCCAGCACGACCACCTGCGCGTCCAGGTCGTCGGACGCGCCCGGCACCACCGACCGCAGCCCGGCGACCTCCGCCGCGGGCACGATCACCGCCACCTTGCCGTCGCCGACGGCCGCGACCTCCTTCTCCACCAGCGCCGGCAGCGCCTCAGTCACCGAGTCCACCCCCAGCGCCCACGGCGGGAAACCGCTGTCGCGCACCGAGGTCGGCGGCTTCAGCCCCGGGTCCACCGACGCCAGCACGTCCGCCGCCACGGCCATGATCTCCGACGGCGTCCGGTAGTTCACGGTCAGCTCGGTGAGCTTCCACCGGTCCATCACGTACGGCGAGAGCACCTGGTCCCACGACGACGCGCCCGCGATGTCGCCGGTCTGCGCGATGTCGCCCACCACGGTCATCGACTTCGACGGGCAGCGCCGCATCAGCGTCCGCCACGCCATCGCCGACAGCTCCTGCGCCTCGTCCACGATGACGTGCCCGAACGTCCACGTCCGGTCCGCCGCGGCGCGCTCGGCCGCGGTCTCGTAGCGCTCGGTGCCGTGCCGCTCGGCCAGCCGGTAGGCGTCGACCAGGTCGGTCGCCATCAGGATGTCCGGGTCGGCGTCGTCCTCCAGGTCGAGGATGTCCAGCACGCCCTGCGCGTAGTCGATCGCCTGCCGCCGCCGGCGCTCCGCCCGCGCCTTGGCCTCGGTGTCGTCCTCGCCCAGCAGCTCGGCGGCCTCGTCGAGCAGCGGCACGTCGGCCGGCGTCCACTCCGCGCCGCGCGGCCGGTGCAGCAGCTCGCGCTCGGCGGCCGAGAACTTGGGCGTGGCCTTGGCGATCAGCTTCGGCGACGCGTACAGGTCCTCCAGCAGCCGCTGCGGGGTCAGCGTCGGCCACAGCCGCTCGATGACCTGCTGCACGGCCGGCTCCTCGCGCAGCTCGCGCCGGATGTCATCGATGTCGGCCTGGTCCAGCAGGTGCCGCCCCAGCCGGGACACCGCCTGCGCGGCCAGCGTCGAGATGATCTCCCGCTGGAACGTGCGCCGCGCCTCGTTGTGCGGGCGCCGGGTGCGGCGGGCGCGACCGCGGGCCTCGCTGACGGCCCGCCGGTCCAGCCG
Organism: Actinosynnema sp. NPDC059797; assembly: GCF_042732085.1. Taxonomy (NCBI): domain Bacteria; kingdom Bacillati; phylum Actinomycetota; class Actinomycetes; order Pseudonocardiales; family Pseudonocardiaceae; genus Actinosynnema; species Actinosynnema sp. NPDC059797. The sequence goes on along the minus strand of NZ_JBHWIE010000009.1, from coordinate 45,997 downwards.
CAGCACGTCCTGGTCGAACGGGACCTCGACCAGGCTCGGCGCCTCCTGCCGGTCCTTGATCGCCCGCGCCACCACGTCCGCCATCTCGATGCGGCCCTTGAGCGCCGCGACCTCGGCGGGCTCGCGGCCCACCGCGGTCAGGCCCGGGAACAGCTCGCCCACGGTCGACAGCAGCACGCCCGTCTCGCCCAGCGACGGCAGCACCTGGCCGATGTACCGCAGGAACGTCGCGTTGGGCCCGACGACCAGCACGCCGCGCTTGGCGAGCTGCCGCCGGTGCGTGTAGAGGAGGTAGGCGGCGCGGTGCAGGGCCACCGCGGTCTTGCCGGTGCCCGGACCGCCCTGCACGACGACCACGCCGTTCAGCTCGGTGCGGATGATCCGGTCCTGCTCGGCCTGGATGGTGGCGACGATGTCGCCCATCTGCCCGGTGCGGCTCGCGTTGACCGCGGCCAGCAGGGTCGCCTCGCCGGTCAGGCCCTCCGAGGACCGGTTGGGGTCCACCGAGTTGATGTCGAGCACCTCGTCGTCGAGGCCGACGACCTTGCGCTGCTTGGTCCGCAGGTGGCGGCGCCTGCGCACGCCGTCCGGGGCGGCTGCGGTGGCCAGGTAGAACGGGCGGGCGGCGGGCGCGCGCCAGTCCATCAGCAGCGGTTCGTACTCCTTGTCCTCGTCGAACAAGCCGATCCGGCCGATGTAGAACCGGTCGTCGGTGTGGAAGTCCAGTCGACCGAAGCACAGCCCGTTCTCCACGGCGCTGTACTGGGCCAACTGGTCGGAGTACATGGCCACCGCGGTGTCCCGCTCGGAGCGCATCTGGTGCGTGCCCCCGGTTTGCCGGAGCGCGCCGGCCAGGCGCTTCGAGCTCTGCTCGCGGAGGTCGTCCAGCCTGCCGTACAGCATCGACACGTATTCCTGCTCCGCCTCGGTTTCCGCGAGCCGGAGGTCATCGGAGGGGCTTGACAACGTGCCTCTTTTCTGGATAGCGTGGATTATCAGCCTGCGTGGCATTGCGGCTGACAGTTGTTTGCGCCCTGCGCCCTTCTCAGCTGCGCAGAACGTCTAATCTACTACACGCGCCCGCTCGCGGTACCGCCAAGACTTCGTCAACAGTTGGCCCGCCGCACCCGTTCGGTCGAACGCCCGGACGCGGATGCCGACCCCGCCGCCGAGCCCTCGCCGCCGAGCCCCGCCGCTGCACGCCGCCGCTCCTGGCCGCCCGCCCCCGGCCGCCCGGTTCGGGAGACCCCGCCCGGACGCCGCCCGAGCCAACGCCCCGCCGGACCGCCCCACCGGTCCACCCCGCCGGGGCCACCGGTGCGGAGGCGATCCCGCGCCGGGACCACCCTCCGTCGTCCCACCCCCCGTCGTCCCGGGCGTTCCCTGCCCTCGCCCGCCACGCCACGTGAGGACCGGGCGAGGTCCGGGCCACCAGTCGAGCGGCGCTCCCGGGCAGCCGGGTGAAACCGGTCAACGGGGGCGAACCGCCCCGGCAGGGTGGCTGGTGTGAGGGAACATCGCCGGGAACTGGCCAGGCTCTGCCGCCTCGTGGTGGACCGGTCGAGGTGGCAGCTCGTGTTCGCGGTCCTCGTCTCCGCGTGGTCCCTGGCGTGGGTGGTGGGTCAGCTGTTCGGCGCGCCCGGCCCGCTGGACGTGCTACCCGCGCGCTGGGCCGGCCTGTCGACCGCCTGGCTGGACGCCGCCGGCGCGTGGGCGGTCGGCCGCACCGGGTTCCTGGCGGTCGCCGGCGGCCTGCTGTGGGCGATGACGAGCCCCGGCAGGCAGGCGTCGGCGCTGTGCGGGTGGCTCGCGGTGATGGCGGCGGCCGAGGACGTCGGGTACGTGGCGGTCAAGTGGGCGCTGGCGGTGTTCGCGGTCTTCCTCGCCGTCATGGGGCTGGTGTCGATCACCGGGCGGCGGGCGTTCGTGGTGGACCGGGTCGCGGTCATCCCCAAGGACGTGTTCCGGGCGGGCGCGACGGCCGCGGCGCTGTCGGCGGTCGTGCCGCTCCTGGCGCCCGGCCTGGCGCTCGCCCGATTGGTCGGCCCCTACCTCACCCGACCGCCCCGACCCGCCTCGACGCCGATCGTCCGCCCCCGGTCGGCCGAACGGCCGCCGCCCGCAGCCGAACGGCCGCCGCCCGCCGAGGAGGTGAATCCGGTGCCCGTCCAGCGGGTCGCCCGGTGACCGCCGACCGGTTTTTGGTGGTCAGGGCGTTTTGGGCGGGAATAGTTTTGCGCGCCAACAATCCCGGTCAGACAACCGAGCGAACCTCACATCACATTCTGGAATCGTCTGTTTGGGCTTACTGGTCCGTATCCATCAAGATGAGTGCGTGCATGAAAATCCCGCTGAAAACCGCTTAGCCAAGGTGATGCGGCGTCAGCCCGTTCAGCAGCGCGGTGCCGCCACGGTGACCGCCATTGTCGATGCCTGCGCGACGCTGCTCAACGAGTACGACTACGACGACATCACCACCGCCCGGATCGTCGAGCTCGCAGGCGTGCCAATTGGATCGTTCTACCAATACTTCTCCGACAAGCGCTCTGTCGTGCACGCCTTGGCGCTGCGCGGCATGGAGGAGTACCTCGGTCGGGTGGAAACCCTGTTCACAGAGGACCGCCTCGCCGAGGACTGGCGGGAAGCCGTCCAGCAGGTGGTCGCGGTCTACCTGAAGATGCTGTCCGACCTGCCGGGTTTCGGCCGGGTGCGGTTCAGCGACCTGCTCGACGGGCACCGGCTCGACTCGTCCGTCGACCAGTACGAGCTGATGGCCGAACGGTTGCGCGACCTGTTCGTCCGCCGCTTCGAGGTGCGGGGTGGGGCTCCGGTCACCCTGACCTTCCGGATGGCCGCGCAGACGGCCGACGCGATGTTCAAGCTGGCCGAGAGGGTGGGCGAGGAGGAACGCCCGGTGGTGCTGCGCACCGCGGACGACGTGATCCTGGAGATGCTGTCGGGAGTGTTCGACCCCGCGTGACTTGCCGCATCGGTCCGGGTGGTGTGGGCTGGACCGGTGAGCGACGACTTCGACGTGATCGTGATCGGCGGCGGACCCGTGGGAGAGAACGCCGCCGCCCGGACCGCCGCGGGCGGTCTGCGGACCGCGTTGGTGGAGTTCGAGCGGGTCGGCGGCGAGTGCTCGTACTGGGCGTGCATGCCGAGCAAGGCCCTGCTGCGCCCGGGTCACGCGCTCGCCGCCGCTCGTCGCCTGCCGGGCGTGCCCGTCGGCGACCGCCTCGACGTCGCGGCGGTGCTGAAGCGGCGCAACGGTTTCACCTCCGACTGGGACGACTCCGGTCAGGTGGAGTGGGCCGAGGGCGCGGGCCTGACCGTGGTGCGCGGTCGTGGCCGGCTGGCGGGCGAGCGGCAGGTCGACGTGGACGGCCGGGTGCTCACCGCGTCGCGCGCCGTGGTCGTGTGCACCGGCAGCGTGCCCCGGATCCCGTCCCTGCCCGGCCTGTCCGACGTGCCGTACTGGACCTCCCGCGAGGCGACCTCGGCGCAGGAGGCGCCCGCCTCGCTGGTGGTGCTGGGCGGTGGCGTGGTCGGCGTCGAGATGGCGCAGGCGTGGGCGAGGCTGGGTTCGCGGGTCACGCTGGTCGTGTCCGGCGAGCGCCCGCTGCCCAAGGCCGAGGACTTCGCGGGCGACCTGGTGGCCGAGGGCCTGCGCGAGGACGGCGTCCGCCTCGTCACCGGCGTCAGGGCCACCGGTGCGTCCACAGCGGACGCCGGGATCTCGCTCGCGCTCTCGGACGGCTCGTCGGTGGAGGGTTCCCACCTGCTGGTGGCCACGGGTCGCCGACCGGCGACGGCCGACCTCGGCGTGGAGCGGTACGGCTTCGAGGCGGGCGCGCCGCTGCCGGTCGACGACACCGGCCGGGTGTCCGGAGTGGACTGGCTGTACGCGGCGGGCGACGTCACCGGGCGCGCGCTGCTCACGCACCAGGGCAAGTACCAGGCCCGCGCGGTCGGCACGGCCATCGTCACCGGTGCGGTGGACCCCGAGCCGTGGACGGCGCCGGTGTCCACGGCGGACCACACCGCCGTGCCGCAGGTCGTGTTCACCGACCCGGAGGTGGCGTCGGTCGGCCGCACCGCGGCGGAGGCCCGCGAGGCGGGGCTGGACGTCCGCGTGGTGGACCTGGACATCGCGGTCGCCGGTTCGTCCCTGCACGCCGACGGCTACCGCGGCAAGGCGCGCATGGTGGTCGACGAGCGCGCGCGCACCCTGGTCGGCGTCACGTTCGTCGGCCCCGACGTGGCCGAGCTGCTCCACGCGGCCACCATCGCGGTGGTCGGCGAGGTCACGGTGGACCGGCTGTGGCACGCGGTGCCCGCCTACCCGACGATCAGCGAGGTGTGGCTGAGGCTGCTGGAGGCGTACGGCCTCTGACGCACCGTGCGGCACCGGTCGGCGGACCGTGTCCGCCGTGGTCCGAGTGCCGTAGCGCCCTCACCCCATCGGTCGTCTGAACAGGTAAAACCACTCTGCGTCTCATTAGACTGCGGCCGTGAGCAGAGGGACCGTGTTCCTGACGACCGCCGCCGTGCTGTGGTGCGCGTTCGTCATCGCGACCACGTTCCTGCCCGACGGTCCCCGGTGGACGCCGCTCGCGGTGGACCTGCCGGGTTTCCTGGTGCTGCCGGTGTTCCTGCACACCCTGCTCCGCGCCCGGTCGGCGGCGCTGTTCTGCCTGGCCCACGTGCCGGTGCCGGTGCTGGTGCCGGGCGTCGTCGCGGCGCTGGGCGGGTGGCTGTTCGCGTGGGGACTGGTGGCGGGCCAACCGGGCACCGAATCGCTCAGCGCGATCGCGGGCCTGGTGATCGTGCTGCACGTGGCGTTCGGCCTGATCGCGGTCGGCATGGTGCGCACCGGCCGCTGACCGCCCGCCGCCCCGGCTACTGCTGCGCGGCGGGCAGCCGCAGCGCCTGCTCGGCGACCTGCCCCAGCGCGGGGTCGGCCGCGTCGGACTCGCCCTCCGCCCACACCGCCTGCGCGATGAGCACCTGCCCGCCCTTGGTCGTCGAGCGGATCGACGACCGGTCGAACGAGGCCGGTCCGCCCGGCCAGCTCCGGCCCTCCCGGACCAGCGGCACCACCCCGCCCGCGCCCGCCGTCGACGCCACCGCGTGCAGCTCGCCGGCGCGCTTGGCGTCGGGCAGGCTCAGCTCGGCGACCGCGACGCCCACCTTGCGGCCGTCCACGGCGGTCTCGTACTGGGCGCGCCGCAACTGCATGCACATGTGCTCCGACAGCCACCCCCGCACGTCGCCGAACGCGTGCGCGGCGCAGTCCTCGGTCCGGTCCGCGCCGCGCGGCGCGAAGGTGCGGCCGTCCACGACGACCGAGGCCGGCGGCGAGGTCGAGGTGGTCGCGGACGAGTCCTCCGACGAGCCGTCCGGGGTCAGCGCCACGATCAGCGCGACGACCAGTAGCACGCCCACCACCGCCGCGATCAGGTAGGGCAGGGTCCGGCGGCGCGTCGGCGCGGCGACCTTCGGCAGCAGCATCGTGCTGGCCGACGCCAGGTCGGCGGCGGCGTCGGAGAAGCCCTCGGCCAGCAGGTGCTGCCGGGGCGGCGGCGGGCCGGTCGGCGCGAGCACGGCGACGAGCTTGGCGGCGTGCTCGGCCGAGCAGGGCCGGTCGCTGGTGGCCAGCTCGCGCGCGGCGGCGAGCAGCGTGGTCGGCTTGGGGTGCAGCACGCGCACGCCCCGGTTGAGGTCGACGGTGGGCTGCACGACCTGGCCGACGTACGGGCCGACGGCCACCACCGTGGTCACCGGCAGCGGTTCGCCGCGCATGTCCTGGATGCGCCGGGCGACGGCGGTGCTCGCCTCCAGCGCCTCGGCGGCGGGGCTCGTCGCGCCGTCCGGGCGGGTCAGCGGCCAGCCGTCGATGCGCCACTGGCCGTTCAGCGGCGCCTCCAGCCGCATCGCCGGGTCGGGCAGGTCGACGCCGACCACGACGAGCACGCCGCGCGGCAGCACGACCACGGCGTCCAGGTCGCGCGGGCAGTCCGGCGGGCGCACGCCGAGCAGCGCGATGCCGCCCAGGACCGCGTCGCCGTTGCCCCACGTGCTCAGCGCGGCGCGCACGTCCGCGCCGACCTTGGAGGGTTCCGCCCCGAGCCGGATCAACCGCACGACATTCCACCGTTCCACACGGGCAGACACGGTAGCGCCGTCGGGTGCGGGGCGGCGTTCCCCAGGGGGAGTGTTGACGATGCGTGACTGGTATCACCTGATCGGACGTGGATCATTGCTCCGAACGCGCGCACCTCTTCCGGGTGGCCGCGCGGTCGCGCCCCACCGGCCGGGAACCGGCCGCCGAGTCGATCACGTGACCGTGTCCGGATGATCTCGGAAAGTGAGCCGGGGAACCCCCGGGTGTGACGGGGGCGTCGCGAATTCGGGTCGAAAGTCCTGTATCTGACCCGCCCGGGTGAGGAACGGGCTGGTTCTTCTGGCGGACCGGTGCCTGAGCGGGCAGAATGACCAAGTCGGGATTTCACAAGATCGCCGCGGGACTCGGCAGGTCGTAGGGGAAGACGTCCCTCGTCGAGTAGCGGAGGTCAGCTGTGAGCACCCGTGGCAGGACCAGTGGCGTGGTCTACGTCCACTCGTCGCCGTCTGCGGTCTGTCCGCACGTCGAGTGGGCGATCTCGGGCACCCTCGGTGAGCGAGCGGACCTCAAGTGGGCGGCGCAGCCCGCTGCGCCAGGGCAGTTGCGCGCCGAGTGCAACTGGACCGGTGAGGCCGGTACCGGGGCCCGACTCGCGTCCGCCCTCAGGGCGTGGCCGATGCTCAGGTTCGAGGTGACGGAGGAGCCGAGTCCGGGCGTGGACGGCGTGCGGTACTGCTTCGCGCCCGTGCTCGGCCTGTGGCACGCGCGCACCAGCGCCAACGGCGACATCGTGGTGTCCGAGGACCAGCTCCGGGCCTTGGCGGCGCGCAGCCGCGGCGGGGAGTCGTTCGCGCACGGCGTGGACGAGATCCTGGGCGCGGCGTGGGACGACGCGCTGGAGCCGTTCCGGCGCGCCGGGGACGGCGCTCCCGTCACCTGGCTGCACCGCGTGGGCTGACCGGCCGCCGGCCGTCCTCAGTGGACGGTCGGCGCCGGTTGCCAGGCGGCCATCAGGTCCCGGTAGGCCGCGGAGGCCGCCATCAGCTCGTCGTGGCGGCCCAGCAGCGGCGGGCCGCCGTCCATCACCAGCACCAGGTCCGCGCGCAGCGCCGAGGACAGCCGGTGCGCGATCACCACCAGCGTGCCGCCGCGCGCCGCGAACGCCTGCTCCACCACGGCCTCCGCCGCCGGGTCCAGCGACGACGTGGCCTCGTCCAGGATCACCACGTCCGCGTCGCAGGCGTGCACCCGCGCCGCGGCCAGCAACTGCGCCTCGCCCGCCGACAGCCCGCCGCCCGCGTGCCCGATCGCGCCGGCCAGGCCGCCCAGCCGAGCCAGCACGCCCGACGCGCCCACCGCCGCCGCGGACGCCAGCAGCCGGGCGTCCGACGCGTCGGGCGCCAGCAGCGCCAGGTTCTCCCGCACGGTGCCGGTGAACAGGTAGGTCTCCTGCGGCACCAGCGCGATCCTCCGGTGCCGCAGCGCCGGCGCCACCGACCGCACCGGCGCGCCGCCGAGCAGCACCTCGCCCTCCTGCGGCGCCACCAGCCCGGTGACCAGCCCGGCCAGCGTCGACTTGCCGATGCCGCTCGGCCCGACCACGGCCAGGTGCGCGCCCTCGGGCAGCACCAGGTCCAGCGACCGCACCACCGGCTCGGCGCCCGCGCCCCACCCGAAGGTCACCCCGCGCAGCTCCACCGCGTGCCCGGCGGGCACCGCGTCGCCGGTGGGCTCGTCGACCGGCGGCGCGGCCTCCGCCAACCGGCGCAGCGCCACCACCAGCCGCAGCACCACCGTGCTCGCCGTGTCGGCCAACCGGCGCAGCGCGGGCTGCACGCTCGTGCTCAGGTACACCACCGCGCCCAGCACCTCGCCCGCGCTCAGCTCGCCGGACCGCACCATCGCGGGCGCCGCCACCAGCAGCAGGGCCAGCGGCGCGAACCCGCCCAGCGCGATCACCACCCCGCGCAGCGAGGTCGCCCACGCCATCCGCACGGTCGCCGACGCCTGCCGGTCGACCTGCGCCGACACGTCGTCCAGCGCGTGCCCGGCCCCGCCGACGGCCACCACGTCCCGCACGCCGAGGAACACCGTCCCGGCCACGGCCGCGGCGTCCTCGTCGGCCAGCACCAGCCGCCGCTGCCCGCGCGCCAGCGACGGCAGCAGCAGCCCGAACAGCACCAGCGCCGCCAGCACCGGCAGCACCACCAGCCAGGCCAGCGACGACACCGTCGCGGCCAGCCCCACCAGCGCGGCGGTCGTGGTCACCAGCAGCGCCCGCGCCTGCACCAGCACGCCGGCGGTCGCATCGCGCACCACCTCGACGTGCCGGGTGATCCGGGCGACCGCGCTCGCGTCGGGCTGCCGGGTGTGCGAGCCGCCGCGCAGCACGCCGCGCACGACCTCGCGCACCAGCGCGTCCCGCAGCGGTTCGACCACCGCGCCCAGTCGCGCGAACACCTGCCGCAGCCCGAACCCGCCGAGCACCGCGACGAGCGCGAACGCCAGCAGCCAGCCCACCCCGACCCACGGCCGGCCGGCCGCGAAGCCCCGGTCCACGGCCAGGGCGACCAGCCGCCCGGACAGCAGCGCGGGCACGCCCTCCAGCACCGACCAGCCGAGCAGCACCGCGACGCCGCGCCGCTGTTCCCGCAACGCCCGCAGGTAGGCCATCAGCCGAACACCGCCCGGTACTCCTCGTCGTCCCACAGCTCGCGGTGCGGCGCGACCGCGCGCACCCGGCCGCCGTCCAGCCACACCACCGCGTCCGCCCGCCGCGCGGTCGCCGCCCGGTGCGTCACCACCACCCGCGTCCGCCCCGGCAGCGCCGACTCCACCGCGCGCTCCACAGTGGACTCGGTCACCATGTCCAGGCTCGCGGTCGCGTCGTCGAGCACCAGCACGTCCGGGTCGCGCACGAACGCCCGCGCCAAGCCGAGCCGCTGCGCCTCGCCGCCGGACAGGGGCGCCGCCGACATCGGCGTGTCGTACCCGCGCGGCAGCCGCACCACCACGTCGTGCACCTGCGCGGCCAGGCAGGCCGCCCGCACCTCGTCGTCACCGGACGGCGTGCCGTACCGGACCGCGTCCCGGACCGTGGCGCCCACCAGGGCGGGCCGCTCGAACGCGTACCCGACGGACCCGCCGCGCCGCACCTGCCCCGACGTCGGCCTGGTCAGCCCGCCGATCACCGCGGCCAGCGCGGACTTGCCCGCGCCGGACCGGCCCACCACGGCCACGAACGCGCCCGCGGGCACGGTCAGGTCCACGTCGTGGAGCGCGTCCGGCACGCACACGCCGCTCAGCCGCACCTCGCCGGTGGCGGCCGACCCGGGCGACGGGGCCTCGGGCACGGGCGCGTCGAAGACCTCCTGGAGGCGCGCCGCGGAAGCGCGGGCGCGTTGCAGGCTCGTCAGCACGGTGGCCTGGCCGACCACCGCCATGCCCAGCGCCGCGTACCCCAGCGCCGCCAGCACGTCGCCGACGCTCAGCCGGCCCGCGACCACGCCGAACCCGGCGGCGGTCAGCACGGCCAGCTCCACCGCGGGCAGCAGCAGGCCCGCGCGCCAGATCATCCGGGCCTGGGTGCGCCACATGCCCGCGCCGGCGGTCGCCAGCCGGGGCAGCGGCCGCAGCACCCGCTCGGCCTCCTGGTCGGCGCGACCGGAGGCGGCGATCGTGCGCAGGCCGCCGACGGCGTCCACCAGCCGCGCGGACAGCTCGCCGGACACCTCCTGGTAGGTCGCCACGTCGGAGGCGGTGAGCCGCAGGTGGGAGCGCACCAGCAGGGTCGCCAGCGGCACGCTGAGCAGGAACACCGCCGCGAGCCGCCAGTCCATCAGCGCCAGCGCCACCACCGCGCCCGCCGCGGTCAGCACCGACACGCCCACGTTCACCGCGGGCACCGCGATCCCGCCCGCCAAGGCGCTGTCGCCGGTCAGCCTGCTCACCGCGTCACCGGCCTCGAACCGCGCCGGGTGGCCCAGCGCCAGCAGGTGCGCGGTCAGCCGACGCCGCAGCCACGCCGCGCCGCGCGCGGTGATCGAGGCGGCCAGCACGACGCCGACCGCGTCGCCGACCAGCTCCACCACGGCCAGCCCGACCAGCCACAGCACGGCGGCGCCCGCCGGCCGACCGGCCAGCGCCGCGTCCACGGCCGCGGCCAGCGCGGACGGCAGCAGCAGCCCCGCGGTGGTCGCGAGCAGCGCGTTGACCGCCAGCAGCAGCCAGCGCGGGTCGCGGCGCACGACCGGGGGAAGCGTCATCTCGGCTCCTCGGCGCATCATGTGTGCGGGGGCCCGACGGCATGCCGTCGAGCCCCCGCGGTGACCGGGTGAGCGGCGCACTTCGCCTGCGCCGCTCACCCGCGTGCGGCATCGCCGCAGAACTGGTTCAGCAGGCCAGCAGGCTCAGGGTGGAGTGGCTGCAGACGCCCAGCACGGAGAGGTTGGAGGCCGTGGTGCTGCCGCCGCCACCGCCGCCGCTGCCGCCCGACGCCATCGCGTGCGACTGGGCCTCGGGGGTCTCCAGGTCCTGCAGGTCGAGGATGAAGTCCATGATGACTCCTCTTTCGGGGGATTTCGGAAAGGGTTACTGCTACCGACCCGGGAGGGTCGGGGCTGTGAGGAACGGCAGCACGGGGGTGCCGTTCGCGACGGTGGCCAGCGCCAGCAGCACGCCCGCGCCGCCGGTGCTCAGGTCCATCGACAACCGCCGGAGCTGGATGCCGGGGAAGGCCAGTCCGTCCTGGTAGGGGATGGCGTGCCAGGCCAGCGACGCCACGTGCCGGTCGATGGCGCGCCGCGGCCCGTCCGCGTGGGCGAGGGTGGCGAGCAGGCCCGACCGGCCCAGCATCAGGCCGGGCTGGACGACGAACTCGCCGGTGGCGCTCCCGACCAGCTCCGGCAGCTTCGCCACGACCGGCAGGTCCGGCGCGACGAGGCGGAACTCGTTGAGCACCAGGGCGATGCCCGCGCTGCCGATGCCGACGTAGGGCAGGGAGCGGAAGTTGCCGTCCCGGACCTGCGTCGAGCCGTCCAGCGCGATCATCGTCTCGGCCAGGTCCCGCTCCAGCGCCGTGACGCCGGTGTCCAGCCAGCGCCGGTCGCCGGTGTGCTCGAACAGGCGCAGGAACAGCAGCGCGGGGCCGGACCAGCCGTGCTCCAGGCCCGCGCGGGCCTTGTCACCGGGCGGTTCGACGGTCGCCAGCGCGGCGGCCAGGCGTTCGCCCAGCTCCACCGCCTGCGCGGCGTACCCCTCGTCGCCGCGGGTCTTGGCGAAGTGGAGCAGGTTGAGGCCGATGCCGGACAGGCCGGAGCTGTAGCCGTGGTCCTCGGTGTCGGGGACCATCGGCGCGTAGCTCCGCACGACCTCCTCGGCCAGGTCGTGGTGGCCGAAGTTCTCCAGCACGTGCGCGACGCCGTGCGCGCCGGTGACGAAACCGGGCTCCTTGGGCGGCTCGCGGCGCACCGCGTCCAGCAGCCACCGCTCGTGGTCGGGGAACCGGCCCTGGCCGGCGGTGTCCAGCGCGTGCAGCACGCCGGCCGCGCCGTAGCCGAAGGTCGTGCCGCCGGTCTCGAACTGCTCCACGTCGCCGGGGAACAGGCGGTCGGCGCGGTGCGGGGTGGCGCTGGCCAGGACGGCCGTGGCGACCATCTTGAGCAGCACCGGCAGGTCGGGCCACGCCACGTCCGCCGTCATCGACGCCATCGCCCTGGCCGTCGCGGTCGACATGCGGTCGGTCGGCTCCGCGGTGCGGCGGGTCAGGCCGGCGAGGATGCGGTCGCAGTACTCGTCGGACAGGCCGAACCGGTCCCGGATGAAGTCCACGTGCGCCCGCAGCTTCACCGGCGCCAGCTCGACCACCGCGTTGAGCGGCAGGAACAGGTAGAGGCGCAGCGCGGCCAGGGCGTGCTCGTCGATCTCGAAGCCGCTGCGGTCCGGCGGCGCCTGGAAGCCCGGCGAGCCGAGCGTGGGCTTGCGGTCCTCCTCGACGCCGAACGCCAGCTCGAAGTCGATCAGCGAGACGGAGTCGTCGTCGTCCACCAGGACGTTGAGCGGGTGCAGGTCGCAGAACACCACGCCGCGCTCGTGCACCTGGTCGAGGATCCGCTCGACCTCGGCGACCAGCTCGAGCGCGCGCTCGGTGTAGGCGGTGACCGCCTCGTCCGAGACCTCGTGGTGGGTGAGCGGGTAGTTGTGGCCGAGCCACTGGCCCAGCGGGCGGCCGGGCACCTCGGACATGGCCACGAACTCGTGCTCCCACGCGGTGAAGCGCTCGAACACCTGCGGCACGCCGGGGACGCCTGCGAGCCTGGTCAGGACGTCGTGCTCGCGGCGGAGCCGGGCGACCGCGTCGGTGTTCTCCCGGTCCAGGCCGGCGTGCGGCCGGGCCTCCTTGAGCACCACTTTCAGGTCGTCGGACTTGCGCACCGCCTCGTACACGCCGCCGCCGTTGGAGAAGTGCAGCGAGCGGAGCACCCGGTAGGGGAACTCCTCGGCGCCGCCCGCGCGGCGGGCGGCCAGGTGCTCCTCCAGGAAAGCGGGCACCTTCACCCAGTCGGGCACCCAGAACACGGGCTTGCGCTGGTCGGGCACGAGCGCGCCGTCCGGGCCCTCGATGGCCAGCACGCGCTTGCCGTCCTTTTCCAACCACTGCTCGACGAACCCGCCGTAGCGGACGAACAGCGGGCCGGCGCCGTAGCGGAGATCGCTGAGGATGTAGGCGCCCGCTTGGCCCTTGAGGATTTCCGACAGCTCGGTGAGGACGCGCTCCAGCTCGCTTTCGTCGGCCGGGTAGATCGTGATGAGCTTGCCGCTGGCCTCGCGCGGGGCGTACTTGGAGTTGCGGGCCAGGACGATCGACCGCGTGCGCAGGTACTTGAACGGGATCCGGCGCTCGACCAGGTACGCGAAGGAGGCGAGCAGCACCTCGCCCGCGTTCACGACGGTCGCCGAAACGTGGATCTTCCAACCCTGTTTCGGCAGCACCACGCCGTTGGGGTGGACGTGGCGCCAGATGTTCCGGTCGGCCTGCGTCCAGCCCTCGGGCACCGGCGGCAGCACCTGGGAGAAATCGTCCGGGACGGTTTCGTCCTGGCTTTGCACGTCGTAGAAGAGGCGGTCCGCGAAGCAGTAAGCCTCATAGCGGAGATCCACGGGAATTCGCCTCCCTGCGATTTTTTGCGACCGGCATATTCCCGCATGTCGGCTGGCGGCCAACAATCCACCAGATCGGGGAGTTGGCGCGTCCATCCGTGCGACACCATCCTGCGTAGTTAGGCACGACAGGTGGTCATTGGCCCATGCGGTTCACCCGGATGCCAGGTTTCATCTCACCTGAAAGCGGAGAAGGTCACCCGGTTGCCGCTAAACGGAACCGTGAGGTTCTGTTCGGCCGGCTGGTTAACCAGGGGTTTCGCTGCCGTCTCCGCTATATTGCGGTTTGGTGTACGGACGGTGTCCGGTTGCTCCCATCGGGGGACGGCGGGCGCAATAACTACGGTAATGCCCCGATGGGGTGTGAATGGGTTGAAAATTTGCGCATCCGGGGCATTCGGCGTGTCCGCCGCGCGCCTTCAAACCGCAAAGTTCGGGGAAGGTGCTGCGACTTCCGGGTGATTGTGGGTCGCGGCGGGGCCTGTGGCACGCTCGGGACGTGCAACCGCGCCTGCTGCTGCCCCTCGTGCTGGTGGTCGTCGCCGCCACCGCCGGCGCCGGCGTGCTCGCCCGCGACGTGTACCGGCGGCCCGCGCCGGCGCAGGGCGACCAGATCGCCGTGCCGAGCACCGGGTCGTCCGCCTCCGTGCCGCGCGACGAGCAGCCGGGCGGCGGGGTCGTGCAGCTGAGCATCGACGCCTCGATGCACCCGGACGGCCCGCGCGTGCGCGAGGTGCTCCAGCAGTTCTTCGACGCGATCAACAGCCTCGACTACGACCTGTGGACCACGACCGTCACCGCGCGCCGCGTGAACGAGACCCCCAGGTCCCGCTGGCTGTCCGACTACGAGAGCTCGCGCGACGGCACGATCCTCGTCCACCGAGTCGAGTCGGTGGACCCCGACCGCCTGCGGGTCCTCATGACCTTCACCAGCACCCAGGACGTGGCCAAGGCCCCGGCCGAGCTCCAGGCCGACTGCATCCACTGGCGGGTCGTCTACCCGCTCCAAGCCGAGGACGGCGCCCTCCGCGTGGACCTGGGCACCGAGGGCTCAACCTCCCAGTTCACCGCCTGCTGACCCCCACCGCGCACCTCACCGTGCCGGACCGGAGGACACGCGACACCGGACCGGAGGACACGCGCAACCCCCGGCGTGTCCTCCACTCCGACACCGCGTGTCCTCCACTCAGGCATCGCGAGTCGTACGTCCAGGACCGGTGAGTCGTACGTTCGGAGCGCGCGAGTTGCGTGTTCAGGACGCCTGGAGGCGCGGGGAGACGTCGCGATGGGGCCGCCCCCCGACATGAGCGACCCCATCGCGAAGCGGTGTTGCGCCACTGCGCCACCGGGTGGCGCGCAGGGCGGTGCTGCCGGCGGTGTTACAGGGGGATGTTGTTGTGGGCGCCCCGGCCGGCGGGGGCCGCGGCCAGGGCCTCGGCCAGCTTGCGGCGGGTTCGGGTGGGCTCCACGACCTCGTCCACCACGCCGATGGCCAGCGCCCGGTCCACGCCGCCCGCGATGCGCTCGTGCTCCTCGACGAGATCGGCGTGCAGGGCCTCGCGCTCGGTCGGGTCCTCCACCGCGGCCAGCTTCTTGCGGTGCAGGATGCCGACCGCCGCCTTCGCCCCCATGACCGCGACCTCGGCCGTGGGCCAGGCGAACACCGCCGTGGCGCCGAGGGAACGGGAGTTCATGGCGATGTAGGCGCCGCCGTAGGACTTCCGGGTGACCAGGGTGACCCGCGGCACGACCGCCTCGCCGAACGCGTGCAGCAGCTTCGCGCCCCGCCGCACCACGCCGTCCCACTCCTGGCCCACGCCCGGCAGGTACCCCGGCACGTCCACCAGCACCAGCAGCGGCACGCCGAACGCGTCGCACATCCGCACGAACCGCGCCGCCTTCTCCGCCGACAGCGAGTCCAGGCAGCCGCCCTTGCGGATCGGGTTGTTCGCGATCACGCCGATCGCGCGCCCGCCGAGCCGGCCCAGGCCGACCACGACGTTCGGCGCCCACTTCGCCTGCAGCTCCTCGAACGACCCGGTGTCCAGGATCGCCCGCACCAGCGGCTTCACGTCGTACGCCCGCTGCGGCCGGTCCGGCAGCAACGCCCGCAGGTCGTCACCGTCCGGCACGGAGCGCAGGTCGAACACGCCGGGCTGGGCGAACAGGCCGGTGATCCGCCGGGCCCGCAGGTACGCGTCGGGCTCGTCGTCCGCCACCACGTGCACCACGCCGGACTTGCGCCCGTGCGCCTCCACGCCGCCCAGCCCGTCCATGTCGATCCGCTCGCCGGTCACCGAGCGCACCACGTCCGGCCCGGTCACGAAGACCTTGCCGGCCGGCGCCATGATCACCACGTCGGTCAGCGCGGGCCCGTAGGCGCCGCCGCCGGCCGCCGGGCCGACCACCACGGAGACCTGCGGCACGCGCCCGGACGCCCGGATCATCGCCGCGAACATCTGGCCCATGCCGTCCAGCGACTCCACGCCCTCCGGCAGCCGCGCGCCGCCGGAGTGCCAGATCCCGATCACCGGGGTGCGCTCGCGCACCGCGGTGTCGATCGCCTCCACGATGTGCCGGCAGCCCTCGGACCCGAGCGCGCCGCCCATGCGGGTGGCGTCGCTGCAGTAGGCCACCACCCGGGTGCCGTTGATCCGCCCGCGCACGGCGTGCACGCCGCTGCCGTCGCGGGGGCGCAGCGGCGCGACCGAACCGGGGTCCAGCAACAGGGCGAGCCGGACCTCGGGGTCGCGCGGGTCGGTTTCCCCGACCGCCCCCGGGATCGCCGGTGGGGACGCGAGGGCAGTCATCGTGGAACTCCTCGAACGGGCTGGTCAGACCTGGGTGAAGACGAGCGAGACGTTGTGGCCGCCGAAACCGAAGGAGTTGTTCACCGCCGCGACCAGGTCGATCTTGCGCGGCTCCCCGGTGACGACCTCCAGCTCCACCCTCGGGTCCTGGTTCTTCAGGTTGAGCGTCGGCGGCACGACCCCGTCGCGGACCGACAGGAGCGTGGTGATGGCCTCCACCGCGCCCGAGGCGCCCAGCAGGTGACCGTGGTTGCCCTTCGGCGCGGTCAGCACCGGGTGGTCGCCGATCGCCCGGCGCACGGCCTGCGGCTCGATCACGTCGCCCACCGGGGTGGACGTCGCGTGGCAGTTCACGTGGCCCACGTCCGCCTTGTCGACGCCCGCGGTGCGCAGCGCCGCCGCGATGGCCCGCGACTGGCCGATGCCCTCGGGGTCGGCCGCGGTGATGTGGTGGCCGTCGGAGCTGGTGCCGATGCCCGCGAGCCTGCCGTAGATCCGCGCGCCGCGGGCCCTGGCGAACTCCTCGCGCTCCAGCACCAGGATCCCGGCGCCCTCGCCGAGCACGAAGCCGTCCCGGTCCACGTCGAACGGGCGCGACGCGGCCTCGGGGTCGTCGTTGCGGGTGCTCATGGTGCGGGCCTGGATGAAGCCCGCCATGGTGATCGTGGTGATGCACGCCTCCGCGCCACCGGCCACGACCACGTCCGCCTCGCCAGCCTTCAGCATCCGCCACGCCCAGGCCAGCGCCTCGGCGCCCGACGCGCACGCCGACACCGGCGCGTGCACGCCCGCCCGCGCCTTCAGGTCCAGGCCGACGTGCGCGGCCGGGCCGTTGGGCATGAGCATGGGCACGGTCAGCGGCGAGACCTTGCGCAGGCCGCCGTTCTCGATCAGGTCGTCCTGGTCGAGCAGCGTCATCGCGCCGCCGATGCCGGTGCCGACCACGACGCCGAGCCGCTCGGGGTCGACGTCGTCCTCGCCGAACCCGGCGTCGGCCCACGCCTGGCGGGCGGCGACCACGGCGACCTGCTCGCAGCGGTCCAGCCGGCGCGCCTCGACGCGCGGCAGCACCTCGGTCGGGTCGACCACGAGCGGCGCGCCGATCTTCACCGGCAGGTCGTACTTCTCGACGAAGTCGGCCGTGAGCGTGCGCACGCCGCTGCGGCCGGACAGGAGGGCGTCCCAGGTGGTGGCGACGTCGCCACCGAGCGGGGTGGTGGCACCCAGCCCGGTGACGACGACGTCGTTGCTATTCGTCATGCGTTGGTGGCGATGTAGTTGACCGCATCGCCCACGGTCTTGAGGTTGGCCAGCTCGTCGTCCGGGATCTTCACGCCGAACTTGTCCTCGGCCTGCACGGCGATCTCCACCATGGACAGCGAGTCGATGTCCAGGTCGTCCACAAAGGACTTGTCGGCCGTCACGTCGGCCGCCTCGACGCCGGCGACCTCCTCGACGATCTCGGCGAGCCCCTTCTGGATGTCCTCGTTGCTCACTGAAAATCCCTTCCCTCTCGCTGCGCCCGGCTGGTGGTTCCCACACCGGAGTCCTGGATGATCACGGCAGCCGGACGACCTGTCCGGCGTAGGACAGGCCCGCCCCGAAGCCGACGAGCAGCGCCACGTCACCGCTGCGAACCTCACCCGCCGCGCGCATGTGGTCCAGCGCGAGCGGGATCGAAGCGGACGAGGTGTTGCCGGAGTCCACGATGTCACGTGCGACCACGAGGTCCTCACGCGCACCCTTCGCCCGCAACCGCTTGGCGATGGCCTCGACGATGCGCAGGTTCGCCTGGTGCGGCACGAACACGTCGACGTCGGACAGCTCGACGCCGGACAGCTCGACCGCCCGCAGCGCGACCGGCGCGATCTGCGTGGTGGCCCACCGGAAGACCGACTGGCCCTCCTGGAAGATGAACGAGTCGCGGTCCTTGATCTGGATCATGTCGACCAGGTCGCCCGCGCTGCCCCACGCCACCGGGCCGATGCCGGGCTCGTCGGCCCGGCTGACCACGGCGGCGCCCGCGCCGTCGGCGAAGATGATCGCGGTGGACCGGTCCACCGGGTCGACCCAGTCGGTCAGCTTCTCCGCGCCGATCACCAGCACGTGGTCGGCGGTGCCCGCGCGGACCATGTCGGAGGCGGTGGCCAGCGCGTAGCAGAAGCCCGCGCACGCGGCGTTCAGGTCGAACGCGGGCGCGGCCCTGACCCCGATCCGCTCCGCGACCTGCGCCGCGGCGTTCGGGATCGGCGACGGCATGGTGCAGGTGGCCACGATGACCGCGCCGACGTCGGACGGGGCCAGCCCCGCGTCGGCCACCGCCTTGGCGCCGGCCTCCACGGCCATGTCGACCAGCAGCTCGTCGGGCTTGGCGACCCGCCGGTTGGCGATGCCGACCCGGTCGCGGATCCACTCGTCCGAGGTCTCCATGCGGAGGGCCAGGTCGTGGTTGCTGACCACGGTGTCGGGCTGGTAGCTGCCCAGGCCGGTGATGCGGCTGCCGGTCGCGCCGGCGGGCGTGGCGAACGCGGTCATCGCGCGGCCCCCGTCCCGACGGGCTGCGCCGCGGCGACCAGCTCCGCGACCTGGTCGAGGTGTTCGGGGGTCTTGAGGCCCAAGGTGGGGGTGCCCTTCAGCTCGCGCTTCGCCAGGCCGGTCAGCGCGCCCGCGGGCGGCAGCTCCACCACCGCGGACACCCCCCGCCCGGCCATGGTCGCCTGGCAGGCGTCCCACCGCACGGGGCGGGTCACCTGGGAGATCAGCCGGCCCAGCACCTCGGCGCCGTCGGTGAGCACCGCGCCGTCGGCGTTGGACAGCAGCGGCAGCACCGGGTCGGAGACCGCGATGCCCTCGGCCCGCGCCCGCAGCGCCTCCTCGGCGGGGGCCATGTACCCGGTGTGGAACGCGCCCGCGACCTGGAGCCTGCGGACCTTCGCCCGACCGGGTGGTTGTGCGACCAGCTCGTCGAGGACCTCCAACGGGCCGGCGGCCACGACCTGGCCGGCGCCGTTGCGGTTCGCGCCGACCAGGCCCAGCTCGTCCAGCCGGGCCAGCACCTCGTCGGGCTCGCCGCCGAGCACGGCGACCATGCCGGTGGGGGCGAGCGCGCAGGCGGCGGCCATCTCGGCGCCGCGCACGGCGGCCAGCGCGACCGCGTCGTCGGCGCCGAGCACGCCCGCGATCGCGGCGGCGGCCAGCTCGCCGACCGAGTGCCCGGCCACGACGGTGTCCGCGGGCAGCTCGACCCGTCGCCGCAGCTCCTCGTGCGCGAGCAGGGCCAGGGCGACCACCAGCGGCTGGGTGACCGCGGTGTCCTTGATCTCGTCCGCGTCGGCGGTCGTGCCCAGGCGCGCCAGGTCCAGGCCGGTGGCCTCGGACCACGCCGCGACCTGCTCGGCGGCCCCGTCGAGTTCGAGCCAGGGGGCGAGCATGCCGGGTGTCTGGGACCCCTGTCCGGGGGCTAGGAGCGCGATCACGTCCCCAACTGAACACGGTCGACTCGCTCCACCGGGATGCCGTCACGGACGAATCCACGCAGCGGCAGTTGTAGGGTCTCTACAAAAGTGACTCGCGGATGAGCGTTGACGCACGTTGCGTGTTGTGGATCGCGGCTCATGCCGCCTCACGTCGTTCGTGAGGCGTGGATCACACCGGGACCCCTGGGGTCACCACAGCCCGCGGGCCCGCGCGAGCCGCCCCACGGACAGCGCCACGCGCAGGACCAGCGCGTCACGGGGGTCGTTGGCGTTGCGCCCGGTCAGCTCGGTGGCGCGCCGCAGCCGGTAGCGGACCGTGTTGGGGTGCACGAACAGCGCCCGCGCGCACGCCTCCAGCACGCCGCCGACCTCCAGGAAGGCGTCCACGGTCGCCAGCAGCGAGCCGCCCGCCTCCTCCAGCGGCCGGGCGATGCGGTCCACCAGCTGCCACTCGGCCTCCGGGTCGCCCGCCAGCGCCCGCTCCGGCAGCAGGTCCAGCGACCGCACCGGCCGCGGCGCGGCGGGCCACCCCACCACGGCGCGCAGGCCGGACAGCGCGTCGCTCGCGCTGCGGTGCGCGTCGGCGAGGCTGTCCACGGTCGGGCCCGCCACCACCGGCCCCGCCCCGAACGCCTCGGAGATGCGCGCCAGCGCGTCGCCCCGCCCGGTCTCGCCGCCGAGCAGCACCACCAGCCGCGAGCCCTGCACGCTCAGCAGCACCTGCCGCCCGATCCGGGCCGCCCGGCTGCGCACCTCGTAGACCACGGCGGGCGGGTCGTCCGACGGCGGGTTGCCCACCAGCACGGTCGCCTCGGCCGCCGGGTCCCAGCCCAGGGCGGTGGCGCGGGACAGCAGCGACTCCTCGGCGTCACCGCGCACGATCCCGTCCACGACCAGCGCCTCCAGCCGGGCGTCCCACGCGCCCCTGGCCTCGGCGGCGGCCGCGTAAGAGGTGGCCGCGGAGAACGCGATCTCCCGCCCGTACCGCAGCACGCCCTCGTTGAGCAGGGCGCGCTCGGCGTCGCCGCGCGCCAGCCGCGGGAGCTGCCGCTCGAACAGCTCCAGCGCGATCCGCACCAGCTCCACGGTCTGCCGCAGGCTCACCCAGCGGGAGATGTCCTTGGGCGCGGACCGGAACGCCTCCGCGGTCAGCCGGATCGCCTGCTGCGGGTCGTGCAGCCAGGACACGAAACCGGCGACGCCGCTCTGGATGAGCAGCTGCACCCCGGCCCGCTGGTCGGCGGGCATCCGCCGGAACCAGGGCAGGCGCGACTCCATCTCGGCCACGCTCGCCGCGGCCAGGTCGCCCGACGCGCGTTGCAGCGCGCGCAGCGTGTCCGGCGACAGGACGGTCGGGCCGACACCGGACGAGCCGCCCCCCGCCGCGCCGCCACCCGCCGCGTCACCCCCCGCCGCGTCGACTCCCGCCGCGTCCTCCCCGGGCGGGCCGTCAGCGGACGGGCTGGTCCCGGATGGCCTGGTCATGGCCCCACGATCGCACGTGCTCCACAGGACGACACAAACGAGTGACTCGACCTGACGCTGTGCTCCGATCGCCCTACCTTCGGTGGCGTTCGGAGCAGTCGGGACTCGGGTCGGGAGGATGGACGTGCGCAGGTTCATGTCGGTAGGCCTGGTGCTCGCCGCGGTGCTGGCGACCGCGGTCGGCACGTCGGCGGGGGAGGGTCGCATCGACCCGCTCGCCGAGTTCCACGCCCAGGAGCTCACCTGGAAACCCTGTCGCGACGGCCTGGAGTGCGCGGACCTGGTGCTGCCGCTGGACTACTCCCGGCCGGCCGCGGAGAGGATCTCGCTGCTGATCAGCCGCCGCAAGGCCGAGGACCAGGCGCGGCGGCGCGGCGTGCTGGTGCTCAACCCCGGCGGTCCCGGCGGCTCGGGCCTGGGGATGCCCACTTTCCTGGCCAAGTCGGGGGTGGCGAAGGTCTACGACCTGATCGGGTTCGACCCGCGCGGCGTCGGCGGCTCCACCGCGCTGACCTGCAACACCGTGCCGGACCTCGTCGTCGCCGAGAGCCGGCCGAAGGACGAGGACTTCCCGAAGTGGGCGGCCGAGGCCCACGCCGCCGAGGAGGGGTGCCGGCGCTCGGCGGGCGGCATCCGGCCCTTCATCAACACCGCGAACACCGCCCGCGACCTGGACGTGGTGCGCGCGGTCCTGGGCGAGGAGAAGATCAACTACCTGGGCTACTCCTACGGCACCTACCTCGGCGCGGTCTACGGGAGCCTGTTCCCGCGGCACCTCGACCGCAGCGTGCTGGACTCGTCGGTGCACCCGGAGTGGATCTGGCGCGAGCAGTTCCTGCAGCAGGCCGTCGCGGTGCGGCGCAACGTCGAGTCCTGGGCGGAGTGGGTGGCCCAGCGCGACGACCACTTCCGCCTCGGCGTCGAGGTCGAGGAGGTCATGGCCAACGTCGAGGGCGTGGCGGCGTCGCTGGCGCAGCGACCCATCGCCGACCACACCCGCACCGAGTTCGACGCGGCGATGGGCGTGGGCACCCGCTACCGTCCACTGTGGGCGGACCTCGCGGACGCGGTGACCAAGCTCCGCGCCGGCTCGCCGACCGAGACGGCGCTGATGATGGCCCGCTCCGCCGAGGACGAGCTGGTCTCGGGCGTGTTCAACACGGTGACCTGCGAGGTCGACTGGCCGACGGACCCGGAGACCTACTACGAGGACATGCGGGTCTTCCGCGACCGCTACCCGTACGGCTTCGGCGTGGCGCGGGCCGCGCCCACGACCTGCGCCTATCGCACGTTCACCCCGCCGGAGCCCCCGGTGAAGCTCAAGCGCGACGGCTACCCGGTCGGCGTGATCGTCCAGGCCGAGGGCGACACGCAGACGCAGTACGAGGGCGGCCCGGCAATGGCGTCCGCGCTGGGCCACAACCTGATCACCGTGCTCGACGAGGGCAGGCACGGCATCTACGGCTCCGGGAACAGGTGCGTGAACCGGGCGGTGGACCGCTACCTCGTCGACGGCGTCCTGCCGCCCAGCAGCTCGACCTGCCCGGGTGAGCCGCGACCGAGCGAGGGCGGCGCCGGCTCGCCGCTGAGGCTCCGGTCCTACTTGGACGCCCTGGGCATCGGCCTGAGGTTCTGAGACGGGGCCCGGGTTCCGGGGCGGGACCCCGGGAGGGCGAGCGGCCGGGCGACTTCCACGAGGTCGCCCGGCCGCTGTTCGCCGTGCTGCCCGGCCCGCCGTCGCCGCGGTCGAGCCGGTGAGACGTGAAAACGCTCGGCGCGGTCAGACCGCGCCGAGCGTTTCCCTCTCCCCGGTCCCCACCGGTACCTCCACTCTGGACTGTCCACGCGGGATCCGCCATGCCAGTCACCCTTTCGTGCGGGCACTTCAGGTTGCCGGGTGACGGGCACTGCGACACGATCCGGTCGCGGGGCGTATCGCGTGACGACGCGGTACGACCCGGGGACCACCGACGGGCCAGGCCGGGAGCCGGCCCCGCCGACCCCTCGGAAGCCGGCGCCCCGAAGCCGGCAGGCGCCGGAGGCCCCGGCCGGCAGGGCCTCCGGCAGTCCGACCCGACCCGACCCGGCCAGGTCAGGTCCGGCTCAGTCCAGCTCGTCCAGCACGTCGGCCCAGCTCACGTAGGCGAACCCGGTCGTGTCCGCCTCCCCGACGGCCGGCCTGCGCTCGCCGTCGTGCACGACCAGCAGCCCCTCCGGGTACCGCGGCCCCAGGTCGGCGGTCACCACGTGCGCGCCGTCCGAGTGCTCCACCGAGTCGTTGCCCCGGCCCGCGCCCACCGCGAACGACCCCACGTACCGGTTGCGCCCGGTCCGCTCGTAGACCGCGAACCGCGAGTCGCCCTGGCTGGACGCGACCAGGTAGCCGTCCGCCACGGTCAGCCCCTCCGCGTCCGCCTCCAGCACCCGGCCGCCGACGCCGGGGTCGGGCCCGGACACCGCGCACTCCTCGGTCACCGGGTCGTAGGTCTGCGGGACCCCGAAGGAACGCACCCGGTCCACCAGCACCGGCTCGCCGAACCCGGACGGCCGCAGCGGGATCCGCCACACGCCCACGTCCTCCTGCGCCGCGTACAGCACCCGGTGCCGGGAGTCCACGACCATGCCCTCCAGCTGCGGGCCCTCGCCGGGCTCGCCGCACGGCGCCCACACCCCGCCGCCGGGCAGCGGGAACGACGAGGGCAGGTCCAGGGTCGCCGCCACCGAGGTGCCCACCGAGCCGCCGGCGGCCGGCACGACGCGCAGCAGCGCCAGCCGGGTCTCGTTGCGCCGGCTCGCCACGACCACGGGCGTGCGCCCGACGAACCCGGCGGCCAGCCCGTACGCCGTGCGCTGGTCGTCGACCTCGGCCTCGGAGCCGGAGAACACCGGCCGCGCGGCGGGGTCGGTCACGTCCCGCAGCACGCCCGCGCCCGCCGCCGAGCCGCGCCCGTCGACCTCGTAGACCCGGACCCTGTCCCGCCCGCGGTCGCTGACGAACGCCAGGTCGCGCGCCCGCCCGCCGACGGTCACCCGGCTGAGCACGTCCACGTTGTTGTACCGGCCGGGCGCGGCGCCCGGCGACGGCGCGGCGGGCGCCGGGTACAGGCCGAGGGTGCGGCCGGACAGGTCGAACGCCGCCAGCCCGCCCTTCTTCAGCGTCCCGAGCACCACGCTCCGCTCAGCGGAACGGGGGTGCACCCACACGGCCGGGTCGTCGGCGTCGGCGTTCGCGGGCGCGCCGGACGCGTCGTCCGCGAAGGCTCGCGTCTGCGCCACCGGCACCACCACCCCCTCGGCGGGGGCGGCGGCGAGCAGCAACGGGGCCAGGGCGGCCACCAGCAGGATTCGCATTCGGCGCAGGCTAGGCGCGCCCGGTGTACGGCAGTCGAACCACGAGTTCTGTGCCGTTGCTCACCGGGGGAACACCGGGGGGCGCGCCGGTGTTCGACGCGGTGAGCAGACATGCGCTCCGGGGCTCGGTGGAAGTCCGAACCGGCGGTGACAGCCCGCGACCCGCCCGCCAGGGCGGTTGACCCGGTGGAACCCCGGGGCCGACGGTGAAAGTCCGGAGGGGAGGCGCGCGTGCCGTTGGCGTGCCCTGCCCCGGACCGGCCTGTCGGCAGAGGGAGGACGCGGTGCACGTCTTGATGGAGCAGGGCTTCACGGTGCTCGGCCAGAAGGTCTCCTGGCTCGAGTTCGCCGGTCAGGTCTTCGCCTTGGTCGTGGTCTGGCTGGCGCAGCGCCGCTCGCTGTGGACCTGGCCGGTGCAGCTGACGTCGGTGACGCTGCTGTTCGTCGTCTACGTGTCGGTCCACCTGGGCGGCACGGCCGCGCGGCAGGTGGTGATCGCCCTGATCACGCTCTACGGCTGGTGGGCGTGGACCCGCCGGCGCGACCCCGTCTTCGGCGTGGTGGTCCGCAAGGGCACCACCCGGGAGCGGCTGGCCGTGCTGGGCGCCTTCGCGGGCGGCACGGTCGCGTTCGCGCTGCTCCTCCAGGCATTCGACGCCAGCCGGGCGCCGTGGCCGGACGCCGCGTTCTTCATCGGCACCGTGCTCGCCTTCACCCTCCAGGGCCTGGGCCTGGTGGAGTTCTGGCTGGTCTGGCTGGTGGTCGACGCGATCGGCGTGCCGTTGCAGCTCCAGTCCGGCCTGTACTTCAGCGCGGCCGTCTACGTGGTCTTCGCGGTGCTGGTGATCCGCGGCTGGATCGACTGGAACCGGGAGGCCAAGCGGTCCGCGGCCACGGCGCGGACCCAGGCCCAGGAACCCGCCTAACGCCCTTCGCGCACCTCCTGCACCCGTTCGGCCAGGTCGTCCATCAACCCGTCGATGGCGGACGGTTCGGCCAGCGACAGCCGGAGGCGTTCCCGCATGACGCTGGTCAGCTCGTCGTAGTAGGCGGAGGTGGGTCGCGGCAGGGCGGTGCGGACCACCTCCCCGAGCAGGGACTGCCCGGGGAGGGCCGCGCCGCCCGTCGGGTACGGCCCGGCCAGGCTCGGCGCCCACCCGGCGTCCCGGAACAGCTCGCGCTGGGTCTGCTCGCGGGCGAGGAACCGGATGAACTCGCGCGCGGTCCGCTGGTGGGTCGAGCACCGCGACACCGCGAGGTTCCAGCCGCCCAGCGCGCTCGGACCGGGCAGCGCCACCACGTCCCACCTGCCGGCCACCGCCGACCCCGGCTCCTCCAGCAGCGGCCGCGCGTAGGGCCAGTTCCGCATGAACAGCGCCTTCCCGGCCTGGAACACCTTGCGGCTCTCCTCCTCGCGGTAGTCCGTCGCCTCCGGGGGGATCCACCCCTGCTCGAAACCGCGCGCCAGGAACTCCACCCCGGCCTTGGCCTCCGGCCGATCGGGGTGCAGCGGGTCGCCGCCGTTGGCCCAGATCGCCTCCACGGCGTTGACCACCAGGCCCTCGTAGTCGGCGAACTGCCCGACGTACCCGGCCAGGTGGTGCTTCGGCGCGACCTCCACCGCGAGCCGCCGCAGCTCGGCCCAGGTGCGCGGCGGGTCCTCGCCCTCGGCCTCGAGCACGTCCCGGCGGTAGAACAGGAACCCGGCGTCCACCCGCCACGGCACGGCCCACAGCCGCCCCTCGTCGTGCCGGACCCGGAGCTGGTCCACGGCCTGGGGCAGCATCCGGTCCGCGCCGAACTCGTCGGCGGGCAGGGGCACCAGGTGGCCGGACTCGGCGAACGCGGGCGTCCACACGGTGTCCAGGTTCATCACGTCGTAGCAGCGGTCCTCGTAGCCCTCGCGCACGCCGGCCAGGTCCTGGGCCCGCGTCATCAGCTGGGCCCGGTGGATGTCCGTGGAGTTCGACATCTCCACGAACTTGACCGGCTCCAGGGGGTTCGCGGCGTTCCACCGCTCCACCAGTCGGTGGACCTGCCGGCCGGCCGAGGTGTCCAGCCCGTCCACGAACGTGATCGGGCCCTCGTCGTCGGCCCGGTCGGCCGGGACGCCCGAGCAGCCCGCGCAGGCCGCCAGGAGCAGCGTCAGGGCCACGAGCAGGCGCATCACGTCGTCCCTCCCCAGACACCCCGCGCCACGGCCTCCAGCGCGTCCTGCGGGCTCGTCTCCGCACAGCCGCCGCCGTGGGCCTTGGCGGCCGCGTACAGAGCCGTGGTGGGCGCGCAGGCGCCCTCGGCGAGCCCGACGGCCACCACGCGCACCGGCCCGCTCGTGCCGGGGTCGACCGGCGGGACCGGCCCCGCCGACACCAGCACCGCCACCTTCGCCCCCGCGCGCACCGCGTCCTCCAGCACCCCGCCCGCCGGCGGCAGCCGCACCAGCCGGTCCCGGGGCGTCAGCAGGCGCTCCAGCGCGGCCACCACCCCCGCGCCCGCCCCGTCCACCGCCAGCGCGACCGTCACCGGCCGCGACGCCGCCTCCCAGGCCCGGTACAGCGCCTCCCCGTCCGGCACCTCGACCTCCTCGCCCGGCACCCGCGACCGCGGGTCGCCCACCAGCCCCGGCGTGCCGTTCGCGGCGCGGAAGCCCGCCCGCCGCATCGCCGCCTGCGCCTCGTCGGACCGCAGGTGCTCCTCGAACCGCTCCACCACGCGCCGCCGGCGCTCGTTGGGCGGCAGGTCCGTGCGCTCCACCACCACGAACGGGTGGTCCAGCGCCACGCCCGCGCCGCGCGGGTACAGCAGCCGGCAGTCCTCGTGGTCCGCCACGACCTTCTCCGACGCCACCAGGACCACGTCGCCCCGGCACGGCGGCGCGTCCGTCGTGCGCCGCGCCGCCCCGCGCAGCCGCAGCGGCGCGTCGGGCGCGTCCAGCGCCGCCCCGCCCAGCTCGGCGCGCGCCAGCGCCGCGACCGCCGCCAGGCCCGCCCCGGACGAGGCGTCGGGCTCGACCAGCCGCGCCTGCGCGACCGACGGCCACAGGAACTCCCGGTCGTCCTCCTCGACCCGCTCGGCCAGCTCCGCGGACGCGCCCAGCACCACGGTCGACCGGGCGATCGACGCGCGGTGGTCCAGCCTCAGCCGCGCGCCCTCCTCCATGGCGCCCAGCACGCCGGCGACCTCGAAGGAGGCGTCGGGCAGCCACACGTGCGGCTCGGTGCCCTGCGGGACGTGGTCCGCCTCCTGCCAGCCCCGGCTGAGCGCGTCGGCCGCCTCGCGCGCCGAGCCGCCCGTGGTCACCTGCACGCTCACGCCCTTGCAGCCGTGCGGGGTGAACTCGCGGGACTCCTTCTCGAACTCCACCGCCACACCCGTGACCACCCGCTCCTTCTCCGCCGAGGTGAGCACGTTGAGCTGCACCGGCGTGGGGCACGGCGGCGCCTCGACCGGCACGGCGGCGAACGCGTGGGTGGCGGTCGCCGCGAGCAGCGCCAGGACCAGGGCCCCCGCCGGCCGGCCGGGCCTGCCGCGCTTGCGGCGGTGGCGGGTGCGCGGTCGCGGCGGACCGGGCGGCGGGCCGCCGTCGGGCGCGCGGAGCCACGCCTGGCCGCGGAACTCCTTGACCCCCACCTCGACGCGGCGGTAGGCGTCCGGGTCGGCGGCCGGGTCGTCGCGGATGACGTCCTCGAAGAACCGGCGCGACACGATCAGCGCGAACACGCCGGGCGCGCGCTCCAGCGCCTCCCGCAGCGGCGCCGAGTCCAGCAGCCGGAACGCCAGGTTGACCTCGTCGCCCACCACGCCGTGCGCGTCGTGCTGCACCTCGCCCGCGGTCACCGAGATCCGCAGCCGGATGCGGGCGTCCTCGGCGCGGGTGGCGTTGTAGCGGCGCAGCTCGCCCGCCAGCGCGTACAGCAGGGCGCCGACCACCCGGCTCTTGGGCACGCTCGGCGGGATCAGCACCAGCGCGCCGTCGCCGCGGTCCTCGTGGTGGGTCGCCGACCAGTCGAGGCCGCACTCGGCGAACGCGGTCTCCAGCGCGTCGTACAGGCCGCGGCGGACCTCTTCCTGGCGGTTGCGGGTCCGCCTGCTGAAGCCGGACACGTCGACGGCCAGCACCGTGCGGTGCAGGGCGTGCTGCGGCGTCCCCATCCGACCCCTCGTTGGACGCTGGGCTGTGCGCCCGAGTCTATGGGGAGGATCACACCCGCCGCCCGGGTTCGGCGGAGTTCGCGCTGGTCGGGCCGCACTACTGCGGACACGCCGAGGGGCGTGGCCCGTTCGGACCACGCCCCTCGGCGGTCGTGCCAGGGTCAGGCCAGGCCGGCGTCCTGCGTGGACGGGCCCGCCGCCGAGACGTCGTCGATGCGGTAGCGCCGCGCCGCCTCGACCACCTTCGACTGCTCGACCTCGCCGCGCTTGGCCAGCGCCGCCAGGGTGGCCACCACGATCGACTCGGTGTCCACCAGGAAGTGCCGCCGCGCCGCCGGGCGGGTGTCGGAGAAGCCGAACCCGTCGGTGCCCAGCGTGACCATGTCGGTCGGCACGTACGGGCGGATCAGGTCCGGCACCGCGGACATCCAGTCCGACACCGCCACCACGGGGCCCTCCGCGCCGGACAGCGCCCGCGTCACGTACGGCACGCGCGGCTCCTCGTCCGGGTGCAGCAGGTTGTGCCGGTCGACCTCGACCGCCTCGCGGCGCAGCTCCGAGTACGACGTCGCCGACCACACGTCGGCGTGCACGCCCCACTCCTCGGCCAGCACCTCCTGGGCCTTGACCGCCCACGGCCCGGCCACGCCGGAGGACAGGATCTGGGCCCGCGGCCCGCCCGAGCCCTCGGCGACCTTGTACCGGTACAGGCCCTTGAGCAGGCCGTCCACGTCCAGGCCCTCGGGCTCGGCCGGCTGCTGGTAGGGCTCGTTGTAGACGGTGATGTAGTAGAAGACGTTCTCGGCGTCCTCGCCGTACATCCGCCGCAGGCCGTCCTTGACGATGTGCGCCACCTCGAACGACCACGCCGGGTCGTAGGCCACCACCGCCGGGTTGGTGTGCGCCAGCAGCAGCGAGTGGCCGTCCGCGTGCTGGAGGCCCTCGCCGGTCAGCGTGGTGCGACCGGCCGTGGCGCCCAGCACGAAGCCGCGCGCCATCTGGTCGGCGGCCGCCCACAGGCCGTCGCCGGTCCGCTGGAACCCGAACATCGAGTAGAAGATGTAGATCGGGATCATCGGCTCGCCGTGCGTGGCGTAGGACGTGCCGGCGGCCGTGAACGACGCGGTGGAGCCCGCCTCGTTGATGCCCTCGTGCAGGATCTGGCCCTGCTCGCTCTCCTTGTAGGCCAGCATCAGCTGGGCGTCCACGGAGGTGTAGAGCTGGCCGTTCGGGTTGTAGATCTTCTGCGCGGGGAACATCGAGTCCATGCCGAACGTGCGCGCCTCGTCCGGGATGATCGGCACGATCCGGTTGCCGATCTCCGGGTCCTTGGCCAGGTCGCGGACCAGCCGGACGAACGCCATCGTGGTGGCGACCTCCTGCTTGCCCGAGCCCCGGCGCACCACGTCGTAGACCTTGTCGCCCGGCAGCACCAGCGCCTTGGACTTGCCGCGCCGCTCCGGCACGAACCCGCCGAGCTGCTTGCGGCGCTCCAGCAGGTACTGGATCTCCGGGGACTCCTCGCCGGGGTGGTAGTACGGCGGCAGGTACGGGTCGAGGTCCTTGTCGGCGATCGGGATGCGCAGGCTGTCCCGGAACAGCTTGAGGTCCTCGTGGGTCATCTTCTTCATCTGGTGCGTGGCGTTGCGCGCCGCGAAGTGCGGGCCCAGGCCGTAGCCCTTGATGGTCTTGGCGAGGATGACCGTCGGCTGGCCGTGGTGCTCCACCGCCGCCTTGTACGCCGCGTAGACCTTGCGGTAGTCGTGACCGCCGCGCTTGAGGTTCCACACCTCGTCGTCGGACAGCGGCGCGACCAGCTCCTTGGTGCGCGGGTCGCGGCCGAAGAAGTGCTCCTTGACGTACGCGCCGTCATTGGCCTTGTACGTCTGGTAGTCGCCGTCCGGCGTGGTGTTCATCAGGTTGACCAGGGCGCCGTCGCGGTCGGCGTGCAGCAGGGCGTCCCACTCGCGGCCCCAGATGACCTTGATGACGTTCCAGCCCGCGCCGCGGAAGAACGCCTCCAGCTCCTGGATGATCTTGCCGTTGCCGCGGACCGGGCCGTCCAGGCGCTGCAGGTTGCAGTTGACCACGAACGTGAGGTTGTCGAGCTGCTCGTTCGCGGCGATCTGGAGCAGGCCGCGCGACTCGGGCTCGTCCATCTCGCCGTCGCCGAGGAACGCCCAGACGTGCTGGTCGGACGTGTCCTTGAAACCGCGGTCGTGCAGGTAGCGGTTGAACCGCGCCTGGTAGATCGCGTTCATCGGGCCGAGGCCCATGGACACGGTCGGGAACTCCCAGAAGTCGGGCATCAACCGCGGGTGCGGGTACGACGGCAGCCCGCCGCCCGGACCCGCGTGCGACAGCTCCTGGCGGAAGCCGTCGAGCTGGTGGGTCGAGAGCCGGCCCTCCAGGAACGCGCGGGCGTACACGCCGGGGGAGGCGTGGCCCTGGATGAAGACGTGGTCGCCGCCGCCGGGGTGGTCCTTGCCGCGGAAGAAGTGGTTGAAACCGACCTCGTAGAGGCTCGCGGAGGACGCGTAGGTCGAGATGTGACCACCGACACCCACGCCGGGGCGCTGCGCGCGGTGCACCAGCATCGCCGCGTTCCACCGGACCCAGGCCCGGTAGCGGCGCTCGACCTCCTCGTCACCGGGGAACCACGGCTCGCGCTCGGTGGGGATGGTGTTGACGTAGTCCGTGCTGGTCAGCGAGGGCACGCCGACCTGGCTCTCCCTGGCCCGCTCGAGCAGCCGCAGCATCAGGTAGCGGGCACGCTGCTGCCCGCCGCCCTTGAGCACGGCGTCGAACGACTCCAGCCACTCCGCGGTCTCCTCCGGGTCGATGTCGGGGAGGTGGGCGGCCAAGCCGTCACGGATGACGCGTACCCGCTCGGGGGTGTTCTGCGGGGCCAAGGGATCTCCTCGTTCCGGGGTCTTCTCGGCTCCCATCGTTGCCTTGCGGACACGTCCCCGACACCGCTACCGGTGAGTAGTTCTGGATCGTGTCCCTCGCGCGCGCGAATAGGAGGTATGTAGAGCGTGCCTCATGGCCCCGGGCCGCCGCATCCGGGGGTACCCGATGCGGCGTGTCTTGGCTCTTACGGTTGCGCGTGGCACGTCTGACGGTGTTCCCTAGCCGCGACTGGTAGTGACATCGCGCGGCAGTCGTACCCCGGCTGCCGCTCTTGTGTACTTGGAGGAGTGGAAGCCGTGGTCGCCGCGGAAGACGCCGGCAAGATCGGTGTCGCCGACAGGCTCGGGATCGAACCGGGCGCCGTTGTCCAGGAGATCGGCTGGGACGAGGACGTCGACGACGACCTCCGCGCCGCGGTCGAGGAGCGGATCGGGAGCGAACTGCTCGACGAGGACGACGACGAGGTCGTGGACGTGGTCCTGCTGTGGTGGCGGGACGAGGACGGCGACCTGGCCGACGCCCTGATCAACGCCACGACGCCGCTGGCCGAGGAGGGCACGATCTGGGTCCTCACGCCCAAGACCGGCAGGTCGGGGCACGTGGAGCCGAGCGACATCGCCGAGGCCGTGTCCACGGCGGGTCTGGCCCAGACCTCCAACATCAACATCAGCGGCGACTGGTCCGCGACGAGGCTGGTGTCGCCGAAGTCCGCCAAGTCCAAGCGCTGAGCTAGGCTCGTCGGCGGGCTCCCCGGTGTGGCGGTGGGCCCGTTCCCGAGTCGTGCTCACTGGAGGCCGTTCATGGTCGAGGTCGGTGCCCAGGCCCCGGACTTCACCCTCAGCGACTACAACAAGCAGCCGGTGAGCCTGTCGTCGTTCCGGGGGACCAGGCACGTCCTGCTGGTCTTCTACCCGTTCGCGTTCAGCGGCATCTGCACCGGCGAGCTGTGCCAGGTGCGGGACGAGCTGGCGGCGTACGAGCAGGAGGGCGTGCAGGTGCTCGGTGTGTCCGTGGACACACCGTTCAGCCTGAAGGCGTGGGCGAAGGAACAGGGCTACCAGTTCCCGCTCCTGTCGGACTTCTGGCCGCACGGCGAGGTGGCCCGCGCGTACGGCGTGTTCAACGAGCAGTCCGGCATGGCCGTCCGGGGTACGTTCCTGGTGGACCGGGCGGGATTCGTGCGGTACGCCGAAGTGAACGGCCCCGGGGAACCCCGGGACCAGGAGGCGTGGAAGAAGGCCGTGGCGGCCCTGTCCTGACCGCCGACGACCGGGGCGCGTAGCTCAGCGGAAGAGCACTCGGCTTACACCCGAGCGGTCGCAGGTTCGAACCCTGCCGCGCCCACTGTGTTGTGCGGGGGTGCAACCCCCGCGCCCCGCCCGGCGGGCTCCGCCCCCGGACCCCGGCCGGGGCTCGTGCCCCTGGACCCCCGCCGGGGCTTGCGCCCCTGGCCCCCGGACCGGGGGCTCCGCCCCTTCGCGTCGCTGCGGCGCTTCGCGCTCGCGCTCCGCTGCCCCGTTGCTCTGGCGGGGGTTGGGAATCGTGTACCGGTTGATCGGCGCTCATGGCCGATCGAGCACCAAGGGCACGCCATCACCCTGGAGAACAACCGCTGGAGCGGCACCACGTCGGCTGCGAGGAGTTCGGCTCCGCCGGCGGCGAACCCCTCCCGTCGGCCTGTGCGGGACGCCCTCGACCTGTCCTGACCCCGGTGGCCCCGGGCCTCACGGCGTCGGGGTGTCGGTGATCCGGGTGACGAGGAAGTCCAGCCGTTCCTCCTGGCCGGCCGCCGGGATGCGGCCGCTGTCCGCCAGGACGGCCATCCCGTGCAACGCGCTCCAGGTGACCTCGGCGAACAGTTCGCGCCGCTCGTTGTCAGAGCGGAAGCAGTGGACGAACTCGTCGAAGCAGGCCCGCATCGGGGGCGGTGTCTCGGCGCTCGCGAACTTCAGGTCGGTCGGCAGGGTGAACATGGCCTGGTACAGCGCCGGGCGCTCGATCGCGAACGCCAGGTAGGCGCGGCAGACGGCGCGCAGGGCCTGCCCGGGTTCGGCCGCCTGCCGGGCGCGGCGCAGGTGGGTGGCGAGTTCGGCGAACCCGTCCAGCGCGACGGCGCCGACGATGGCGTCCTTGCCGTTGAAGTGGCTGTAGAGCACCGGCTGGCTGTACTCGACGCGTTCGGCCAGCCGGCGCGTGGTCACCGCCTCCCAGCCCTCGGTCTCCGCGAGTTCGCGCGCGGCCGCGATGATCAGCTGGTGGCGGTGCGCCCGTTCGCGTTCGCGGCGCTCGCCGATGGGGGACATGGTCCGATTCTAGCAGTGCTAGACATCCTGTCGTTGGCAACGTAAGTTGGCGCTATCGAAGCTAGCGCCGCTAGGAAAGGTGGCGCTGACAACCAAAGGGGGAGGGCGACCGTGCTCGTCACCATCGCCACCGTGCTCGCCGGGCTGATCGGCGCGGGGATCATCTTCATCGGCGCGAGGGTCTTCTGGGCGCCGCAGGGTGCGGAGGGTTTCGGCATCCCCGACACGCCCACCGGGGACCGCACCTTCCATGCCTGGCTGACCGTCAAGGGCGTGCGCGACATGGCCTCGGGGGTCGTCGTCTTCGTCCTGATGGCCGCGGCGGGGCCGCAGGTGCTGGGCTGGTACGTGCTGGCGGCCAGTGGCATCCCCTTCGGCGACGCGCTGATCGTGCTGCGCAGCAAGGGACCCAGGGCGGCCGCTTACGGCATCCACGGCGCCACCGCCGCGGTGATGGTGGCGATCAGCGTGGTCCTGCTCCTGGGATGACCGAACGCGGCCCCCGCGGGCCGCTCGCGTGGTAGTGGTGTTCCGCACGCGATTCGGTGAGACCGGGTTCCGGCGCCGTCGGAGCAGGGGGTCGATCCACGGGGGTTGAGGGGGGCGCGTGGCCGACGTCTTCGTCTCGTACGCGCGGGAGGACCAGGGCTTCGTGCGGAAGCTGGTCGGCCGGCTGTCCCTGCGCGGACGGGAGTCGTGGGTCGACTGGCAGGACATCCTGCCGACCGCGGACTGGATGAGGGAGATCTCCGCGGCGATCGACGCGACGGGCGTGTTCGTCTTCGTCGTCAGCCCCGACTCCGCCGCGTCGGAGGTGTGCCGCGCGGAGCTGGAGCTGGCGGTCGAGGCGGGCAAGCGGATCGTGCCCGTCCTGCGCCGCGACGTGCCGGCCGAGGACGTGCCGCCCGCCGTCGCCGGGTTGAACTGGGTGCTGTTCCGGGCGGAGGACGACTTCGCGGACGCGCTCGACTCGCTCCTGGTCGCCCTCGAGGTGGACGTGGGGTGGGTGCGCTTCCACACCCGGCTGCTGGTGCGCGCCGGCGAGTGGCGCGACCACGACCGCGACGAGTCGTACCTGCTGGTGGGCAGCGAGTTGGAGGAGGTCCGGAAGTCGCTGGCCACGGCGGCGGGTCGGGAACCGCGGATCACCCCGCTGCAGACCGCCTACGTGGCCGAGAGCGAAGCGGTCGACCTGGTGGCGCACCGCCGTCGGGTGCGGGGGTTCTACGTGATGAGCATCGCCGCGGGTGCCCTGCAGGTCGTCCTGATCTACGGTGTCGCGTTCGACGAGATCAGCGAGACCGGGCTGCTCGCGCTGGCGCCGGGCTGGATCACGTCCCTGGCCTTCGGCGGCAGCGGGCTGCTGATGAACCGGCCGACCCCGCTGAAGATGACCGGGGCGGCCGTCGCGGCGGTCGTCATCGCCTACCTGTTCTACGCGACGGTGTGGCCGACGCTCTGAAGTCCTCCGGGGTGGGCCGCCGGCGGGGGCGCGTCGCCCTGCGGTGGAGGAGGGCGGCCGCGGGGACGAGCGCCAGCCCCAGGGCGAGGAGGACGGGGGCGGTGCGGCCCTTCTCCTCGGCGTCCGCGACGAACCCCTCGGCGTACCCGATCCGGCCGCGGGCCTCGGTCAGCGCCTCACCGCTCACCGCGTCGCCGGCCAGCAACTCCCGTGCCTCGGCCAGCTGGAGGACCGCCAGGTGCGAGTCGCGCGAGTAGCCGACCCACACCCGACCCGCCGCGACGACGGCCAGTGCGCCGAGCGCTGCCAGGACCAGCGCGGACAAGGCGAGCCACCTGTTCACGAGCCCTCTTTCCCTGTGGTCGGGCGGGTGCGCCCACGCGGTCCGGGACCCGGCGCGGGCCGCGCGGTGCGTGATTCCCCGGTCCGGTGAGCCGAGGTATTAGGGACTGCTAACCGTTCCCCACTATGTGACATCCCCCTGTCCCCGGGCGACCCCGGCCCGTAGCTTGTCGCCATGTCGCCCAGGACGGTCGCCGCGGTGGTGGGGGTCGCCTTCTTCCTCGCCGGGTTGCTGATCCTGCTGGTGCCGCTGTCCACCGACTCGCCCTCCGGTGTCGCGGTCCCGTGCGGCAACGCGGTCGGGCTCGGGTTCGACCGGGTCGCGGTCGAGGCGGAGGGCGCCGCGTTCGTCGAGATCTGCGCCCGGCTGCGCGTGGAGCGGTTGACCTGGGCCGCGCCGGTGGCGGTGGTGGGGGTGCTGCTCGTGGTGGGCGCGGCGGTGGTGCGGCGGCGCTCGTCCGGCTGAGGTCGCGCGCTTGGTTACCCGTTGGTAGGTTCCGGCGTGTGACGTGGATGGTTTACGGGGTCAGCGGGTTCACCGGGGCGCTCGTCGCGCGGCTCGCGGTCGAGCGCGGGGAACGGCCGGTGCTCGCCGGGCGCTCCGCGGAGAAGGTGCGGCCGCTCGCCGCGGAACTCGGGTTGGAGCACCGGGTCTTCGGGCTCGAGGACGCCGTGCGGGGGCTGGACGGCATCGACGCCGTCGCCCACTGCGCCGGGCCGTTCTCGGCGACCTCCCGGCCGGTGGTGGACGCCTGCCTGGAGGTGGGCGCGCACTACCTCGACATCACCGGGGAGATCGACGTCTTCGAGGCGGTGGCCCGGCGGCACGAGGAGGCCCGGGAGGCCGGGGTCGTGCTGCTGCCCGGCATCGGCTTCGACGTGGTGCCGACGGACTGCGTCGCGGCCATGCTGAAGCGCGCCCTGCCCACGGCCACGCACCTGGACCTCGCGTTCGTCGTGGGCGGTGGGGCCAGTTCGGGCACCGCGCAGACCGCCGTGGAGGGGTCCGCGTTCGGCGGGCGGGCCCGGGTGGACGGGGAGATCAGGACCGTGCCGCTGGCCCACCGGCGGCGGGTCGCCCACTTCCGGGACCGGGCGCGGGACGTCGGCGCCATCCCGTGGGGTGACGTGAGCACCGCCTACCGGTCCACCGGCATCCCCAACGTCACCACGTTCACCACCGTGCCGAAGCTGGTCGGCGCGCTCCAGCCGCTGGCCGCGCCGCTGTTGCGGACGCCGCTGGCCCAGCGCGTCGGCAAGGAGCTGGCCAGGCGGATCGGCGGGCCGGACGAGCGGACGCGCCGCACCACCCGCAGCGAGGTGTTCGGGGAGGTGTGGGACGGCGCGGGGCGGCGGTTCCGGGCCGCGCTCACCGCGCCCAACGCCTACGACCTGACCGCGGACTCGGTGGTGAAGGCGATCCACCGGCTGGCCGCGGTGCCGCCGGGCGCGCACACGCCGTCCAGCGCGTTCGGGAGCGAGTACGTCCGGGCGCTGGACGGCGTGGTGGTCAGCGGGCCCACCGAGGTCCGCTGACCGGGGTCTAGCGGTTCGACAGCAGCGAGGTGATCTCCTGCGCGGCGCCGCCCGCCTCCAGCAGGTGGCGCAGGCCCTCCGGCAGCACGTCGCCGCGCTTCTGCACGGCCTGCGCGTACAGCCGGCCCGCGCGGTAGGACGAGCGCACCAGGGGGCCGGCCATGACGCCGGAGAAGCCGATGGCCTCGGCGGTCTCCTTGTGCGTCACGAACTCCTCCGGCTTGACCCACCGCTCCACCGGGTGGTGGCGGGGCGAGGGCCGCAGGTACTGCGTGATGGTGATGATCTCGCAGCCCGCGTCGTGGAGGTCCGACAGCGCCTCGGTGACCTCGTCGGGCGTCTCGCCCATGCCCAGGATCAGGTTGGACTTGGTCACCAGCCCCGCCTCGCGGGCGGCGGTGATGACCTCCAGCGACCGCTCGTAGCGGAACGCCGGGCGGATGCGCTTGAAGATCCGGGGCACGGTCTCCAGGTTGTGCGCCAGCACCTCGGGGCGCGAGGCGAAGACCTCGGCGAGCTGCTCCGGCACCGCGTTGAAGTCCGGGATCAGCAGCTCGACGCCGGTGCCCGGGTTCAGCGCGTGGATCTGCCGGACGGTCTCCGCGTACAGCCACGCGCCGCCGTCGGGCAGGTCGTCGCGCGCGACGCCCGTCACGGTCGAGTACCGCAGGCCCATGGCCTGCACCGACTCCGCCACCCGCCGCGGTTCGTCGCGGTCCAGGTCAGCGGGCTTGCCCGTGTCGATCTGGCAGAAGTCGCAGCGCCGCGTGCACTGCTCGCCACCGATCAGGAACGTGGCCTCGCGGTCTTCCCAGCACTCGTAGATGTTGGGACAACCGGCTTCCTCGCACACCGTGTGCAGGCCCTCGCGCTTGACCAGGCCCTTGAGCTCCCGGTACTCGGGGCCCATCTTCGCCTTGGTCTTGATCCACGAGGGCTTCTTCTCGATGGGCGTTTGGCTGTTGCGGACTTCCAGCCGCAACAGCTTCCGACCTTCAGGTACGACGGTCACGACACCGACTTTACGTCACGCGGGATCGGGTTCCACGCCCGTGAGCTCGGCCGTCAGGTCCCACAGCCGGCTCGCCGCCAGCTCGTCGCGGGCCGCCGCGGTGGACCGCGCCGGGGCGGGGTACCCGCGCAGGCCGCGGAACCCGTCGGGCCCGTAGTAGCCGCCGGGTTCGACGTCGGGCGCGGTCGCCGCGTAGAGCTGCGGCAACGCCCCCTGCTCGGTCGACTGGCAGAGGGCGTTGACGACCTTCGCGCCCAGGCCCAGCAGCGGGTTGCCGCGGGCGCGGGCGGTGTTCGCGCTCAGCTCCGTGGCGGTGGTGCCGGGGTGGGCGGCGACGGACGTCACGTCCAGGCCCGCCTTGGCGGCGCGGCGGGCCAGCTCCCTGCTGAACAGCAGGTTCGCCAGCTTGGACTGCGCGTACGCGCGCCAGGCGGAGTAGCGGCGGACCTCGTAGTCGGGGTCGGCGAAGTCGATGGCGCCGGCCTGGTGGGCGAGGCTGGAGACGGTGACCACCCGGGCGCCGGGGCGCGTGCGCAGCGCGGGCACGAGCAGCCACGTCAGCGCGGCGTGGCCCAGGTGGTTGGTGCCGAACTGGCGCTCGAAGCCGTCCGCGGTGCGGCCCAGCGGCACCGCCATCACGCCCGCGTTGTTGACCAGCACGTCCAGCGCGTCACCGGTGCGCTCGCGCACCTCGGCGGCCGCCGCGCGCACCGAGGACAGGTCGGCCAGGTCCAGCCGCACCAGCTCGGCCTTGGCGCCCGCCGCGAGCACGCGCTCCAGCGCGCGCTGCCCGCGTTCCGGGGACCGGCAGGCCAGCAGGACGCGTGCGCCCTTCGCGCCGAGCACCTCGGCCGTGCGCAGGCCCAGGCCCGAGTTCGCGCCGGTCACCAGGGCGGTGCGGCCGGTCTGGTCGGGGATGTCCGCTTCCGTCCACTTCGCCATGCGTAACACCTACCGGTGTCAGGCGCTCTTGGCGAGCCGGCGGTGGCGCCCGGGGACGATCGCGGTGCGGGACGAGGGTGCGGGCGCGGTGCGGATCAGGCGCTCGAACGCCGCGCCGACGCGGGCGATCTCGTCGGCCGGCTCGGACAGCTCGGCCAGGCCCGCGGTCAGCGCCAGCACGCGCTGCTCGCGCTCGACGGCCTGGGCGGCCTCGGTGGAGCCCTTGGCGGAGGTCAGGTGCGCGTCGAGCACGGCGCGCAGCACGGGCTGCTCGGCGGCCAGCGCGCGCCACGTGCGGGTGACGGTGTCCACCCGGTCGGCCGAGCCGTCCTCGAGCGCGACGCCGAGGCGGCCGGTGAGCTGCCGCATCCAGCGGTAGTGCAGGGCCAGGAGCAGGTCGTCCTCGGTGGCGAACAGCTCGCGGTCGAAGCGCAGGGGCGCCGAGGGGTCGCCCGCGGCGTCGCGGAGCACGGCGTCCAGGGCGTCACGGCGTCGGTAGAAGTCGGTCCAGCTCATCTCACGCCTCCTCTCAGGTGGTGATCGCGGTCATACCCCCGGTTTTCCACATACCGTCGGTATGGCACTGGAGCGAACATACCACGAGTACGTACCGTCGGTATGTCGTACGGTTGTGAACGTGGTGACAGTGCGGTCGAGGCGGTTGGAGTACTCGGAGTCGACGCGGAAGGCGCTCGTGGGCTCCGCCGTGGAGCTGTTCACCAAGCGCGGCTACGCGGGCACCTCGCTGGACGAGGTGGCCAAGCGGGCACGCCTGACCAAGGGCGCGCTCTACCACCACTTCAGCGGCAAGCAGGCGCTGTTCGAGGCCGCCTTCGACGCGGTCGAGAACGACTTCATGCTCAAGCTCACCGAGATCGTCAGCGCGCCCGGGGACCCGTGGGACACCGCCATCGCGGGCCTGCGCGCGTACGTGCGGGTGTGCCTGGAGCCCTCCTACCAGCGGATCGTCATCCACGAGGCGCCGGTGGTGATGGGCTGGGAGCGCTGGCGGGAGGCCGAGGAGCACTTCAGCTACGGGCTGCTGCGGTCCACGATCGAGGTGCTGGTCGAGTCCGGTGAGCTGGAGCAGCTGCCGGTGGAGACCATGACCCGGCTGCTGTTCGGTGCGCTGTCGGCGGGGGCGAGCACCATCGCGGGGTCGTCCGACCCGCGCAAGGCCAGCGCGGAGGTCGAGCGCACCATCGTCCGGGTGGTGGAGGGGCTGCGGGTGCGGGAGGACGTGGGCGTGGAGGAGCCGCCCCGGCGGGAGGGCAGGCGCTCGCGCCGGCGTTGACCCGTGGTGGGTGTTGGTCGGCGCTGGTGGGTGTTGGTCGGGGTGGTCGAATCGCGGGTGCGGTCCCGTGCCGATTAGCTTGGGGTCGTGGAACTCCGCATCTTCACCGAACCCCAGCAGGGGGCTTCCTACGACGACCTGCTGGCCGTGGCGCGAACCGCCGAGGCCGCGGGCTACGACGCGTTCTTCCGCTCCGACCACTACCTGAAGATGGGCTCCGTCGACGGCCTGCCCGGCCCGACCGACGCCTGGATCACCCTCGCCGGCCTCGCCCGGGACACCTCGTCCATCCGGCTGGGCACGCTGATGACCGCCGCCACCTTCCGCCACCCCGGCCCGCTGGCCATCAGCGTGGCCCAGGTGGACCAGATGTCCGGTGGGCGGGTCGAGTTCGGCCTGGGCGCGGGCTGGTACGAGGAGGAGCACACCGCCTACGGCCTGCCGTTCCCGTCGACCCGCGAGCGCTTCGACCGGTACGCCGAGCAGCTGGAGGTCATCACCGGCCTGTGGCGCACGCCGGTGGGGGAGACCTACTCGTTCCGGGGCGAGCACTACCAGCTCGCCGACTCGCCCGCGCTGCCCAAGCCCGTGGGCCGGATCCCGGTGCTCATCGGCGGCAAGGGGCCCAGGCGCACGCCCGCGCTGGCGGCGAAGTACGCCGACGAGTTCAACCTGCCGTTCGTCGACGCGGCCGAGGCGGCCGAGCAGTTCGGGCGCGTCGACGCCGCGTGCGAGGCCATCGGGCGGGACCCGAAGGAGGTCGTCCGGTCGGCCGCGCTGGTGGTGTGCGTGGGCCGTGACGACGCGGAGGTCGCCCGGCGGGCGGCCTCGATCGACCGCGAGGTGGACGAGCTGCGGGAGAACGGCCTGGCCGGCACGCCCGCCGAGGTCGTGGACAAGCTGGGCGCCTGGCGGGAGCGGACCGGGGTCGCCCGGGTCTACCTCCAGGTGCTGGACCTGGCCGACCTCGACCACGTCGAGTTCATCGCGGCCGAGGTGGCGCCGCAGGTGCGGTGACGGTGCCGCGGTCGTAGGGCTGCGGTCGTAGGGCCGAGGTGACGGTGCCGCGGTCGTAGGGCTGCGGTTGTTAGGGCTGTGGTCGTAGGGCTGCGGCGGTAGGGCTGTGCGGTGGTGCGGCTGTGGTTGTGGGGCTGTGCGGGAGTGCGGCTGTGCGGCGGTGGCTGTGCGGCGGTGGCTGTGCGGTCGCGGTCAGGAGCGCAGTTGGCCGGCCACGTCCGCGGCGGCGGTGAGCAGGACGAGCACGGGGATCGCGGCCGAGGGCCGCAGGCGGTAGCTCCCGCGCTTGTCCTGCTCCACCACGCCGGACCCGGTCAGCGCCTTCAGGTGGTGGTACAGCTGGCCGGTCGACCCCAGCCGGGCCGCCTCCTGGAGCGCGGCGGCCGGTTGCGCGCCCTGCCCGAGCAGCGTGCGCACGATCTCCACCCGGGCGGGGTGGGCCAGCGCGGACAGCACCTCGACCCGGGGGCGGTCGGCCAGCGACAGCGCGTGCTCGGGCGTCACGTCGATCCGCCACGAGACCTTCCCGTCGCCCAGCGCCACCTGGCCGCCGTAGCCGAACGCACCGCTGTTGCCGCGGTCGTGGTCGTCGTGGTCGTCGCCGTTGTCGCCGGGGGGCGTGGGCGGCTTGGTGGAGGCGCGCTCGTCGCCCTCCAGGGCGGCCACGCGCCGCTCCAGCTCGGCCAGCCGCTGCACCAGGTCCACCGCTGCCATCCTAGGAGAGGGCCGCCCGGAATTCCCGCAGCGCGCCCGGCTCCAGCAGGGC
Source organism: Actinosynnema sp. NPDC059797 (assembly GCF_042732085.1). NCBI lineage: Bacteria > Bacillati > Actinomycetota > Actinomycetes > Pseudonocardiales > Pseudonocardiaceae > Actinosynnema > Actinosynnema sp. NPDC059797. The sequence continues at coordinate 3,851 of NZ_JBHWIE010000009.1, read as the reverse complement.
CTGGCGGACCAGCACCACCAGTTCGGTGGACGTGGCCGCCTGCTGCTCGTCGACCTCCCGGGTCAGCACCGCCGCGCTGCCGACCCGCCCGTCCTCCCAGCGCACGCTCATGCCCACGGTGAGGATGCCGGCCAGCGACCCGCCCTTGAAGCCGATCCCGGCCACGCCCGGCGGCAGGTCGCCGGACAGCGCCCGCTCCAGGTGCCCGCGGGCCAGGTCCACCCCGGCCAGCGACCGGTGCGCCCGGTTCAGCCCGGCGGCCGTGCCCGCCCACGTGGTCCGGGCCCACGGCCGCTGGCCCTCGTAGGTGCTGGGCACGTCGGGGAACCTGCCGATCACCTCCAACTGGAGCCGCGGGTCCCGCAGGTACTGCTCGACGCTCACCGGGCGGCCCAGGACCAGCCGCAGCACGTCGCCCAGGATCTCGGGCACCGGTGCGCCCGGCCAGCCGTGGCGGGCGGCCGCCGAGCGCAGCGCGCCCACGCCCAGCCGGTGGCGCAGGAAGTCGGTGGCCGCGTTGTCGCTGTACCGGATCATCGACGTGACCAGGTCGTCGAGCGACACGCGGTGCTGCGGGTCGTCGGCGGTGGCGCCGTTGGAGAACGGGATGCCCAGGGCGCGCAGGGACGCCTGGTGCGCGCCGCCGTCGAGGCCGAGGTAGTACTGCTCCCAGTCGCCGACGCGGACCTGGTCGTCGGGGTTCACCGCGCCGGTCGCCACGGCCTTCGCGTACCCGGCCAGGTGCACCACCTTCACGGCCGAGGCCAGCGGTTGGGGCTCGAACGCCCGGTGCGCGACCCGGCCGCCCCGGCCGTCGTCCAGCGCCACGGCGACGTGGCGGCGGTTGGCCCGGAACCAGGACAGCCAGTCGTCCGGTCGGGCCGGTGTCCGGGTCTGCGCCTCGGCGTGGGCCGGTGCGGCGGGCAGGAGCGCGGAGGCGCCCGCCAGGCCGCACGCGCAGAGCAGGTGCCGTCGGGTCAGGAGCACGACGAATCTCCCCTCTGGTAGTCCGTAATTTCGGAATACTAGAGGGGAGGAGTGCGTCGTGTCAGCTCTCGGTTTTCGCGAGGTCGGTCCGGGGTGGGGGCCGGGCGGGATCAGGCCGTGCGGACCGCGAAGGTGACGCCGGCGGCCACCGGCTCTTGGCGCGCCAGGGTGCGGTCGGTCAGCGGCAGGTCGCCGTTCAGCGCGTCGATCACGGCCTGCCGGGCCAGCGGCAGCACCTCGGCCACCGTGACGTCCCGGTCCAGCTCGTGCGACAGCGACGCCACGCCCGCGTCCCGGATGCCGCACGGGATGATGTCGCCGAACGCGGCCAGGTCGGCGTTGCAGTTGATCTCGAACCCGTGCATGGTCACGCCGCGCTGCACCCGGATGCCGATGGCCGCGACCTTGCGCTCCACGCCGCGGTCGTCGGCGGGCAGCCACACGCCGCTGCGGCCCTCGACGCGACCCGTGCGCACGCCGAGCTGGTCGCAGACGTGGATCAGGGCCTGCTCCAGCCGGCGCACGTACTGCACGACGTCCAGCGGCTCGGCCAGGCCGATGATCGGGTAGCCGACGAGCTGGCCGGGGCCGTGCCAGGTGATCTTGCCGCCGCGGTCGACGTCGACGACCGGGACGTCGCCGCCCTTCGGGCGCTCGTCGGGCTCGGTGCGCCGCCCGCACGTGTAGACCGACGGGTGCTCCAGCAGGAGGAGGGTGTCGCCGGTGGTGTTGGCGGCGCGTGCCTCGGCGAGTTCGCGTTGCAGGTCCCAGGCGGCCAGGTAGTCGATGGTGCCCAGCTCGCGCACCTCGATCTGGTCGGAGGAGGCGCGGCAGGAGAGGTCAGGACTGCTCACGCCTCGACACTACGCCCAGCGGTCGTCCCGGTGGCACCAGCCGGAGGGCGCGGGCCGTCACCAGGCCGACCCCCAACACCGCCAGCACGGCGCCCACCGTGTCGGTGAACCAGTGCATGTGCAGCACCACGCGGCTGGCCGCGGTGAGCGCCACCGCCGTGACCGCCAGGGCGATCGCGGCTCCGAGGTGCCTCCGGGCGAGGTGGCCGACCAGCACGACGCCGGTGAAGGCGACCGCGGTGACCGCGGTGACGTGCCCGCTCGGGTACGCCCACTGCGGGTACTCGATCGGGCGGATGCGCTGGTAGCCGTAGCGGACGAGGATCGTGGACCACGACACGGCCAGGAGGACGGCGGCGCGCAGCACGAGCGCGTCGCGGGCCAGGAGGGCGCGCAGGGCCAGGCTGGTGAGCGCGATCGTGGCCAGGCCGGGGCTGAGGACGAAGCTGATCACGGTGGCCGCGTGCGTGAGGTTCGGGCCCAGTTCGGCGGCGGCCAGGTTGAGGTCCCGGTCCAGGGTCGGGACCTCCCGGCGCACCGACAGGCCCAGGACCAGGGAGGAGAGGGCCAGCACGAGGCCGACCAGGATGGTGATCATGGTCGGGTCGGGGCCTTGTTCGTCACTGGTCGACCGCCCTCATCGGTTGCCGCCCTCGTCGGTTGCCGCTGTCACCGGTTGCCCCCGTCACCGGTCGCCCCCCGTCACCGGCTGACGGCCGTGGCCACCGCGGCGCCCAGGGCGGGGTGCAGGAACCGGAAGCCGTGCCGTTCGAGGACGCGGGGCACGGCGCGTTGACCGGCCAGGACACCCTCCTGGGCCAGTTCGCCCAGCACCAGCTTGAGCGCGAACGGCGGGACCACCCAGGGGGTGGGGCGGTGCAGCGCGTGACCGAGGGTGCGGGTGAACTCGGCGTTGGTGACCGGGCTCGGCGCGGTGACGTTCACCGGGCCCCGGACGTCGTGCTCCACGACGAACCTGATCGCGGAGATCGCGTCGTCCAGCGAGATCCAGGGCATGTACTGGCGGCCGTCGCCCAGGCGACCGCCCAGGAACAGCGAGAACAGCGGCCTGATGCGGCCGAACAGGCCGCCCGACGGGCTGATCACCAGGCCGGTGCGGAGCTTCACCACGCGGGCGGCGCCCTCGGCCGGTGCGGTGGCGGCCTCCCAGCGGCGGCACAGGTCGGCGAGGAAGCCGGTGCCGGAGGGGGTGGTCTCGTCGACCAGTTCGTCGCCGGTGTTGCCGTAGTAGCCGACGGCGCCGGCGTTCACGAGGACGGGGACGCCGTGCTCGGCGACCGCGCCTGCCAGGACCTCCGTGGGCACGGTGCGGCTGTCCAGGAGGACCTGCTTGCGGGCGTCGTTCCAGCGCTTGTCGGCCACGCCCGCGCCGCACAGGTTGACCACCGCGTCGACGCCGTCCAGGGTGCCCGGGTCGATGCGCCCGGCCGGTGGGTCCCAGCCGCGCTCGTCCGGCGCGGCGGGACGTCGGCGGACCAGCCGCAGGACCTCGTGCTCGGCACCGCGCAAGGCGGCCACCAGGCTGGTGCCGATCAAACCCGAGGAACCCGCGACCACGACGCGCATGGGTTGATCGTCTCTCAGCACCCGCCGGGTTGCACAGCGGGTCCGCTGTCACCCACACCACGCCCCACGGCTTCCCCGGCGAGTCATGCGCTCAAGCCGGGCGAGTCATGCGTTCAGGTCGGGCGAGTTATGCGTTCACACCCCGCGTGTCGTCCGCTCGGGCATCGCGAGTCGTACGTTCAGGACGCGCGAGTCGTACGTTCAGGACGCGCGAGTCGTACGTTCCGGTCGGGTGAGTCGTACGTTCGGGGCGCGCGAGTCGTACGTTCGGGAACCCCGGAAAGCGGAAAAGATCAAGAGCGGTCGCTCGCCGCTGGGCAGGCCGCCGGGGGGAAGGGCGTTTGCTCGTGGTCTCCCCGTATGGCCTGCCTGAGGCAACCACACTCGTCAAGGGGTCCGAAGGGCGTGGACCCCTTGACAAGC